>PLMI01000127.1 GCA_003142435.1 Coxiellaceae bacterium
GGCTAAAGCCTGCGCCTACCGGGTAAAAATTTGCAAATTTTTTGCTACACAAAACATAAAAATAGGAATTATTCAATAACGCCAGGCCAACATACAAAATCAAAAATACTCATAAAAAATCTACATAATAATTTTAAACGATTGTCGGCCCTCTTTAAATTTTGGCATTGATTCACACTTAGAAAAATCGCCAAATTTAGCGAAACTGCTAACAACTTCAGAAACTGCAGTATCTACGGTTTTCTTAATATCAATGGTATAAAAAGTCACTCCGCAAAGTTTGTCTGCATCTGAATCCGTAATTTCGACAAATTTTGATTTTTNNTTTTGATCAGTCAATAATTTCTGTTCATTACTTACAATTTCCGTTTCAACGTTATAAAAAGCTTGCGCCTTGTTTTGATAGTTCTTCGCCATCTTGGTTTCTAGCAAACTTGTATTCATCATACTTATGACTATAAAACTCAATACGATTGTAAAAATCAAGCCATAAAGCAATACCATGCCTTTTTGTAAATTAATTTCATGCATAATTTTCCACCATTAATGAGTCGCGCAAAGCAGTATTATCGCTCCCGCAACTTTATATAAGTGCTAAAATCCTGCATTTTGGTTACTTTAAAATCGTTTTTTAAAGTAATAATTGCCGATAAAACTTTTTCCCAACCCGCATCCGATGTGATCTCATCTGCTGAATAATAATTCTCGACAACACCCTTATTTTGCGCATCAACACCGTATTTAATTTTCATCGAGTTAATATTTTCAACTAATTCCTGTTTATTTCCAGAGTTTATCGTTTCGTACAATGCGTAAATTGGTTTGCCATTTTCATCTTTGCGGCTTGTGCTGCTTATAAAAAATGCAATTTCTGTAAACCGAGCTACTTTGGAAATTCCTGGATCATAAGAGTGCATAATTGGCGTGGCTTTGTTCACTGTGATGTCATTTCCGGTGTAATTATCAGCAATAAATAAATCCCCTTTATGGCAATCAGAAATCAGCAAAATACGATCGTCTTTCGTTGCCGGATTTTGCTTAACGCTGACTTTTTTATCTCCTGCTTTAAAACCTGTGCCAATAACGTTGGTTTCATCGGTATCTGCCATTTGCACAACTATAACATCTGTATCTGGCGCAACCTGCCCCGCAAGATAAGCCGGAACATTTGGATAACTAAATCCATGAATACTAGTTGCTAAAGAAAATTCCTGAGATGTCGAATTAGAAAAATCTAAGTTTTGTATATGAGCACATCCCGAATAACCAGCCATAGATATATTTCCCAATAAAACATTTTCAGCAAACCGGATGTTCTCTTGCAATCGTGAATTTTCCAAAAATAGAAAATACATGTGTTGAGTACTAAAATAAATTTTATATACGCCTGCCAATATAATTGCGCCAATGGCAATTGAAAGCAAAAGCTCCAAAAGGGAAAACCCAAAGTTTTTTTCAGTATTACACATTAAGATTAATGCAGGTTTTAGCAGATGAGGAAAAATGTGATTGCCAACAAACAGAAATTTTTGTGCTGTCTTTGAGATTTTTTACTGTCCCTTGTCCGTCAGGCAAAAGGTCTGCGTTTTCTTTATTCCACAAATCTAAGCAGGAATTACTGGATGAACTGCTTTTTAAGCATTCGGCCATATTAGATGCTTGCAATCCGCCTAATGTATAAAAATAAGAGTCATTATTGCGCCCTAAAGTCATTACGCCAAAAAACATTACGCCTATCATCGCAAAAGATATTATAAAAAGTGCAAATAAATTTTCCAGCAAAGCAAAGCCACGCATCATAAAAAATAGCTCAAAAAAAATTGCTAGGCCAAAAAACTAATCTTTTATCTCCCGCAAATATTTCTCAAATCTCACTCCAACTTCAGGATGTTTTCTGGCATAGGAAACCGTAGCTTGTAAGTAACCAAATTTACTGCCGCAATCAAAGCGGGTACCGTTGAACAAATAGCCGTAAACATCTTGCTCTTTCAATAGCTTTAACACTCCATCTGTCAACTGAATTTCGCCAATGACGCCAGCTTTAACTTGCTCTAAGTAATGGAAAATCCTCGAGGTAAAAATATATCTTCCTACTGACGCATATAAAGAAGGAGCTTTATCTGCTTTTGGTTTTTCCACGATTGTTGTTATCTTATCAGCCTTTCCATATTCTAACTCTTCATTTTCCAGCCCCACAATACCGTATTTTTCCACTTCAGCCTTCGCCACTTTCTGCAATGCGAGAACACTGCGGTTGCCGTTTTCATGCCACACTTTAATCATTTGCTCCAAACAAGATTCCTTATTGTCATCAATCAAATCATCCGCTAAAAATAAAGCAAAAGGTTCATCACCGACTAAATCCTTAGCACATAACACTGCATGACCTAACCCTAATTGTTTGGGCTGCCGTACATAAACGCAATAGCTTCCTTTTGGCAATATATTTCGAACTAATGCCAATAGCTCCTGCTTATGACTTTCTTCAAGTGTTTTTTCAAGCCTCGTATCAACATCGAAGTGATCTTCAATAGCGCGCTTAGTTGAACTCGTCACAAAAATATGCATAGTCACGCCGGCTGCGGCAGCCTCTTCGACGGCATATTGAATTAAAGGCTTATCAACAATCGGCAACATTTCTTTGGGGGTGGCTTTAGTGACGGGAAGAAATCTCGTCCCAAGGCCTGCAACGGGATAGACTGCTTTGCGAATGCGGTTCATTATGTTCTCCTTTCGGGTTTAGAGCTAATTTTATAATTATATCATAAAGCAGCGGTATTTTTTTTGATTATTAATTAAGCTTTTGCTCAAAATAAAGCCCAAAAATACGAAATACACGTAAAAATCCTGTATAATAAGAAGATGTCCTTTTCTGTATTAAATAATAATGATGATAAAGCCCGCAACGAAGCTTTAAACGTCGAGAAATCTTTCATCGTGGAAGCACCTGCAGGTTCTGGAAAAACAACGCTCTTAGTACAGCGTTTTTTAACTTTGCTTGCCAGGGTAAAACATCCCGAAGAAATCATTGCCATCACTTTTACAAGAAAAGCAGCTTTTGAAATGCGGGAACGCATTATTGACGCGCTGGAATCAGCTCTTACAAGCAATGCAAATCAAATTGAAAAACACAAATCAAAACTGCACGCGCTTGCAAAAAAAGCTTTAGACAATTGCCAAAAGCACAATTGGAATTTATTAAAGAACATAACGCGGTTAAAAATTCAGACTATAGATTCACTTTGCAACTCTATCTCAAGGCAATTGCCTATACTTTCAAATTTATTACAAGAGCCAAATATATTAGATAAAGTAACAACTGACCAATATTATTTACAAGCTATTAAAAATATTTTGCAAAGTTATGACCATGGCCAACTACCAAAAAACTACTCAGAAAGTATAGAATCCATTTTACTTCATTTAGACAACGACAGGACAAAAATTGAAAATCTGTTAACTTCTGTTTTAGAGCAGCGAGATCTTTGGTTGCATCATTTTACAAATTTATATCTCATACAACAAAATGAATCGCTTAAGATGCGAAACGTTTTAGAATCGAGTTTAAAAAATATCGCTTTAGAAACTATAAAAAATTTTTTCCTTTCAACCCCTAAAGATCTCATTGGCGAAATCAGTGATTTATTGAATTTTGCGCAAGAAAATCTTATTAAATTAAATAAAATTACGTCAAATTTGCAAGCATTTGATTTTAAAGAACTTTTTTATTACATGAATTTAAGCGAAAATGCAAATCCAGATTTAACTATATTAGAAAACACGCTATCAAAACTAAAATATATTGCAAAAACATTCCTTACTGAAGAATTGCAATGGCGTCAAAACATTAATAAAAAACAAGGATTTCCTGCGAAAAATAACGGCAAAACAAAAGAAGAAAAAGAATTGTTCGCCGACATGAAACAAAAAATGGAAGAATTATTATCTTCGCTTGCACAACATGAAAATTTTTACACTTGCTTAGTAAAAATTGCAAAATGTCCACCAACACATTATAGCGATAAACAATGGAATCTAATAAACTCATTGTTACAAATTCTGCCACTATTAGTTGCTGAATTAAAAATTTTATTTGCAGAAAACAATAACGCAGATTTTACAGAAATTGCTCTTGCAGCAAATCAAGCTTTAGGCACTGAAGATAGCCCAAGCGAACTAATGTTGAATTTGGACTATAAAATAAAGCACTTATTAGTTGATGAGTTCCAAGACACATCTATAACACAATATCGCCTATTAGAAAAATTAACGGCTGGCTGGGAAGAAAATGATGGCCGGACTTTGTTTTTGATCGGTGATCCCATGCAGTCAATTTATCGTTTCAGGCAAGCTGAAGTTAGTTTATTTTTGCGCGCCGAAGAAGAAGGAATAGGAAATGTCAAACTTATTCCTTTAAAATTATGCGTAAATTACCGCTCAAGCAAAAATATCATTGAGTGGACAAATAAAATTTTCGCAAAAATTTTACCTGAAATTTCAGATATCAACAAAGGAGCTGTTTGCTTTAAGGAAGCCCATAGCGCTAATAGCTCTTTTAATAGNNACCTTTTAATAGCAATTCTGATGTTACAGTTTATGCGCTCACCAATGCCAATAAAACTATTGAATATGAATATGCCGTTGAATTAATAAAAAAAATAAGAGAAAGCACGCAAAATGAAAGCATTGCTATTTTAGGCAGATCGCGAAATCATTTTACAAATATCATAGAAAAATTAAAAGCTGAAAACATTTCATACCAGGCATTAGATCTTGAAACTTTAGGCGGCAAACAAATAGTAAGAGATCTCTTCGCCTTGACGAGAGCGCTTTGCGATCTTGACGACGTAATTGCATGGCTTGCCATTTTACGTGCGCCTTGGGCAGGATTAAGCCTGCATGATTTGCATTGTTTTATGCTTCTAAATAAAAGCAATGTTTTTGCAAACATTTGTGAATATCAGCAGTGTACAAATTTAAGCCCTGAAGGAAAAAAAACAATAGAAAGAATTTTACCAGTAATAAATTACGCTTTGCGCAACAAGCGCTATTTACCTTTATACGAATTAATAGAAAGAACATGGCTTCATTTGGGTGGGCCAGCTTGTGTTGAAAAAGAAAGCGATCTTGAGCTCACGGAAACATACTTTAATTTGCTTTATCAAAACAATATAGCCAGCGATTCATTAAACACCGAACTTTTGCAAAAGCAAACAGAAGCAATGTATGTTGACCAAAGTACAACGGCAAAAAACATTCAAATAATGACCATTCACAAAGCAAAAGGGCTGGAGTTTGACCACGTATTAATAGTAGGCTTAGACCACGAAATAAGAAAGGACCAAAAGGAAATAATGTTATGGTATGAGCAACCGCAATGCCGGCAAAAAATTGACCTTATCGTAGCTCCTATTCAAAGCAGCGATGAAGATTTTGATCCCATATATGAATATCTAAAAGACATAGAAAGCGATAAAAGCATCTATGAAACTGGAAGGTTATTGTACGTTGCAGCGACTAGAGCAAAAAAAAGTTTGCATTTAATCGCGCAAGTAAAGAATAAAGAAAACGGCAGTTCTGAACTAAAGAATCCGGCAAAATCAAGTTTATTTGCGCAGCTTTGGCCGTCATTCTCATCTGACTGGATTGTAGATTGTCAAAATAAATACGCTGGACTTTCTCCCCAAAACNNGACAGGTAACGCACTCACAAAATTATCTTCAGATTGGCATTTGCCTTTTGTAAGCGCTGAAATAAACAATATAACAAATACAAATGAGAACTCATTCAGCAAAGAAAAATTAGACGTTTTCACGGATTTTGGCCCTACAAAATTAGGGACAGTAATTCACAAATGTTTACAGTTGCTAAGTGAAGATTTTAAAAACTCTGCATTTGCAAACATTCAATCATACATAACCCAAAGAAAACCCTATTGGCAAAAAATTTTACTACAAAATGGCTGCATAAATAATACTGATGCTGACTTACAAATAATAATTAAGGCAATCAATAATATTTACAATGATCCTTTAGGACAATGGCTATTTAAAAATCACAAAAATGCTGATAATGAATTGCCTATTGCAACAATCGATGGCTGCAGCATAAATCACCTGGTAATCGACCGGACTTTTATAGATGAAAGTGATCAAAGATGGATTATAGATTATAAAACCTCAGCTCCTACCTCACAAAATAAAGACTATTTTATTGAGCAAGAATTTTTAAAGTACAAGGATCAGTTAGAGCAATATGCCAAAGCTTTCAGCAAAATGGAAAAAAGAAAAATATTTTTAGGATTATATTTTCCTTTATGCCAACGGTGGAAGCAATGGGAATTTACCGGCAGCTCAAATTGATTTGCAACACTTTTCCAATTGCTGCTCATAAGTCAATGCCCGGCGCTCAACTTGTTTTGCTACATTTTTAAGCCACTTATTATTTTTATAGCTCCCCTGGCTATAACCCTTTATGCCATCGTGATATGCAAGGTAAAGGTCATAAGCATTACTTTTACAAATACCAAGTTGGCGGTGTGCCTGGTTAATATACCATCCTATAAAATCAATAGCATCTTTAAATTTATCTCTGCTAACAAAATGGGAATGCGTTAAATCTTTATAAGTATGCCAACTTCCATTAGTTGCTTGCGAATAACCATAAGAAGTCGAGGGACGTTTCCAGGGAATTATCCAGAGAATTTTTTTTCTTGGCGGTTTGGAATCAGCTACAAAACCCGACTCCTGATACATGATAGCCATAGTAACATTCATGGGAGCTCCCCAGCGTTTTTCTGCCCTTATCGCGCTTTTATACCAATCAGGATACTGCCGAAAAATACTGCATGCATTTTCTTTATGTTTTGGCGGCGGAACGGTGGCACAACCAGATAATTGGAGCAACAAAAAACCCAATAGCAATAGTAAAATAGCTTTAATTGCCGCGTCGAAAGAAACTCTTATGAAGCAGAACATCTAGTTTAATTTTCACCAAAATAAAAATTAACAGTTTTCTTTAAAGCATCAGTAATAGAAGTTTTTGGATTCCAGCCAAGATATTTTTGCGCATTTTTAATTGATGGCACTCTGGATTTTACGTCTTGATATCCGGAACCATAATATTTATCAGCGCTTGTAGAAATTATTTTAACTTTATTAGCGACATCTTTATATTTTGGATAAGTTTTCGCATATGACAAAATCAAATTCGCCACTTCGGCGATAGAAGCATTATTAGCCGGATTGCCAATATTGAAAATTCTGCCTTTTGCGCAATCGTCCTTGTTTTCTATAATTCTTGTTAAGGCATCAACGGCATCATCAATAAAAATAAAAGAACGGCGCTGGCCCCCTCCATCTACAAGCTGCAAATCTTTACCTTGCATAATGTTGCTCATGAACTGCGTAACAACTCGAGATCCTCCTTCCTTTAGATTGTAAATGTCATCCTGTAAAGGGCCAATCCAATTAAACGGCCTGAATAAGGTAAATTGCAAATCATCGTGATTTCCATACGCATAAATAACTCGATCGAGAAGCTGTTTACAGCAGGAATAAATCCACCTTTCTTTTGCTATCGGGCCTTGCATTAAAGGACTTGTTTCTTCGTCAAACTCTTCATCGGGACTCATCCCATAAACTTCAGAAGTCGATGGAAAAACAACACGCTTTTGGTATTTTACAGAATGGCGGATCACCGGCAAATTAGCCTCGAAATCCAGCTCAAAAACTTTTAACGGATCGGTTACATATGTTGCCGGCGTTGCAATGGCAACTAAAGGCAAAACTACATCACATTTTTTAACATGATACTCAACCCAATCTTTGTTGATGGTTATATCCCCTTCTGTGAAGTGGCAACGTTTATTGGAAAGCGCATCTCCTAACTTATGCGAGCTCAAATCCATACCGTAAACTTCCCAGTCCTTATTCTGTAAAATATATTTCGTTAAATTAGCACCAATGAAACCATTAACTCCCAATATTAAGACTTTTTTTGTCACGATCTTATTCCTCTTTTTGCAAAATTCTTTTGATAACAAACCTCGGCCTTTTACGAACCTCTTGATAAATTCTCCCTATGTATTCTCCCATTACTCCCATTCCCATCAACACAATGCCAATGAGGAAAAATGCAATGGCAAATAAAGTAAACAACCCTTGCGCTTCAGGACCAATGATCAATCTTCGTATAATTAAAAACACAAAAAACAAAGTGCTTAAAATAGAAATTATCACGCCAAGAAATGTAAAAAACTGCAATGGCACCAAAGAGTAACCTGCCACCAAATTGAAATACAAGCGTAAAAGATCGTAAAACCGATACTTCGACTTGCCTACGTTGCGCTCTTCATGAGCTACTAAAACTTCTGCAGGATTAGTAGAATAAGTATAAGCGGGTGCCGGAATATAAACTGCGCTTTCTTCTGTTTCATTGAGAATATCAATTACATTTCTGCCATAGGCACGCAGCATACAACCATCGTCGCTCATGTTGATCTTTGTGATCTTGGCTACTATTTTCCTTTTAAGAAGCGATGCATATTTTCTAAATAAGCTATCTTTACGTGTAGCACGAATACCGCTAACCAGGTCATGCCCTTGTTCCATTAAAGCAATTAATTTAGGAATTTCTTCCGGCGGATTTTGCAGGTCCGCATCTAAAGTGACGACAATGTCTCCCGAGGACAATTTAAAACCAGCCATGACAGCCATATGCTGACCAAAATTACCCTTAAAATCGATGACTTTGATTTGCTTAGGACGGCGATTATAAAAATCCTCTAAGATTTTTATTGACCGATCTTTACTACCGTCATTGGTAAAAATTATTTCATAAGGTTTTTGCAGGGAATCTAGTACTTTAGTTAATCGCTCGTATAATTTTTCTAAATTTCCTTCTTCATTGTAAACAGGAATGACTACACTTATATAAGGTTTTTGCATAATATCTCCAAAATAATTTAACGCGATGTTCGAATTTTTACCTATATGTTCCCAGGGCTACGCTCAATGTTGTTCCCAGGGCTACGCTCACAAAAAACGTTCGCTTACCCTGGGCTATTGNNATTGTGTCGCAAAAAACGCGACTATTTATTTCTCTATTTTATTTCAATATATTATTAATAAGTCTAAGTATAATTCACGTTTTTTATTTGCGGTGAAAAATTTGTTTCATTGCTTTGATAACTTTATCTTGATCCGCAAAAGTCATTGCTGGAAATAACGGCAATGACACAATGCCGTCTGAAATGCGCTCGGAATTGGGAAAATCTCCGCGTTTAAAGCCATATTTATCTTTATAATAACGAAAAAGATGCACTGCCTGATAATGATAACCTGTGCCTATGTCAAGTTCTTTCATCTTAATCATAAATTCATCGCGAGTCATTTTAGCATATTCTTTATTGATAAGAGGAGCATACAAGTA
>PLMI01000046.1 GCA_003142435.1 Coxiellaceae bacterium
GGCGCCCGGCCATTTTGTCGCCAACCTGAATTTTTCTTTTTACTGCAAGGTAAACTTTAACAACCTTTAAAACGCCAGGAGATAACTCATCGCCCTGAGCCAATTTTTTCTTTTCTAAATCAAGTTTTTTATCGCTCTCTTTCACTAAAGACTTAAGCTGATTTGCCAAAGCTTCCAGCGTATTATTCGCCTCTTCATTTATTAAAGTAATATCAAACAATTTGCTTTTTGGAATGCTGTCCAGATATTCCTGAGTAACTACTGCGTCTTTTTTTAATCCTTTAGGGCCGGCGTGTGCTTTTTTGTTGAGTAAAATTTTTGCAGCTAACTGAAAAACAGCATCTTCACGAATACGTAATTCATCGTTCAAATCTTTTTTGATTTTTTCTAATGCTTCTTTTTCAATCTCTTTAGCGCGTTCATCTTTTTCTAAACCTTCTCTTGTAAACACCTGGACGTCAATAACTGTACCAAAAGTTCCTGAAGGAACCCGCAATGAAGAATCTTTTACGTCTGATGCTTTTTCACCGAAAATCGCCCGCAACAATTTTTCTTCCGGAGTAAGTTGTGTTTCACCTTTTGGCGTAACTTTTCCCACTAAAATATCGGAAGGACCAACTTCAGCTCCAATGTAAACGATACCGCTTTTATCTAACATTCGAAGAGCCTGTTCACCAACGTTAGGAATATCTGCTGTGATTTCTTCAGAACCAAGTTTGGTATCTCTTGCAACACAAGTTAATTCTTGAATGTGTATAGAAGTAAAAATGTCTTCTTTTACTAGTCTTTCTGAAAGAATGATTGAGTCTTCGAAGTTGTAGCCATTCCAAGGCATAAAGGCAACCATCAAATTTCTGCCCAATGCCAGCTCACCCATATCCATGCAATGGCCATCAGCCAAAACATCACCGCTTTCAATAATGTCGCCAACTATAACTAAAGGCCGTTGATTGATGCAGGTATTGTGATTCGAACGCGTATATTTTATAAGATTGTAAATATCAACGCCTACTTCTTCATTCGCTAATACTTCATCTTGATTTACACGAATAACGATTCGCGAAGCATCGACTGAATCTACAATGCCGCCTCTTTTAGCGATAACGGCAGCTCCGGAATCAATAGCAACTTTACGTTCCATGGCTGTACCAACTAATGGTTTTTCGCTAATAATATTAGGAACTGCCTGGCGCTGCATGTTTGATCCCATCAACGCACGGCTTGTATCGTCGTGCTCTAAAAACGGAATCAAAGTGGCGGCAACTGAAACCATTTGGCTCGGTGAAATATCCATGTAATTTACGTTTTCACGAGTGGTCAATATGGATTCGCCCTTGTGTCGGCACATTACTAACTCTTCAGCCAATTTGCCCGATTTGTCTATAGCAACGTTTGCTTGCGCAATGTAATGTTGGCTTTCTTCTATGGCTGATAAATAATCAACCTGCTCAGAAACTTTGCCGTCGATAATTTTGCGATAAGGGCTCTCTAAAAAACCGTACTTGTTGGTTCTTGCATAAATAGCTAATGAATTGATCAAACCAATATTTGGTCCCTCGGGAGTTTCAATCGGGCAAATGCGGCCATATTGTGTCGGATGCACGTCTCGAACCTCAAAACCAGCCCGCTCGCGGCTTAAACCACCAGGTCCTAAAGCTGAAACTCTGCGTTTATGCGTGATTTCTGACAATGGATTATTTTGATCCATGAACTGCGACAACTGGCTTGTGCCATAAAATTCTTTAAGAGCTGCCGCAACAGGTTTTGCATTCAATAAATCCTGCGGCATGAGATTTTCCATATCTGCCGAACCTAATCGCTCTTTGATTATTCTTTCTACACGAACCAAGCCAAGCCTAAATTGATTTTCAACCATTTCACCAACGCAACGCACACGCCGATTGCCAAGGTTGTCGATATCGTCGGATTGATCTTTAGCATCACGCACATTGATCAAAGTTTTAATTACTGCGACTATATCTTCTTTTGAAAGGATTCCCGGCCCTTCAACTTCACTGCGCCCTACTCGCATATTGAATTTCATGCGGCCAACTGCAGATAAATCATAGCGATCCAAGGAGAAAAATAAATTGTGAAAAAGATTTTCTGCGGACTCTTTCGTAGGCGGCTCGCCCGGGCGCATCATTTTGTAGATTTCGACCAAAGCTTCGAGTTGTGTTGTTGTCGGATCTAAACGCAAAGAATCCGACATATAAATACCGCAATCTAATTCATTAACATATAAAGTTTTCAGCTCTTTTATTTTCGCTTCCTTAAGCTTATCTAAAATTGCAGTTGTGATTTCCGTGTTGACTGGAGCTATAACTTCGCCTGTTTCTTCATCAATAATTGGTTTTGCGACGACCTTACCTATTAAATATTCAATTGGTAAAGAAAGTTTTTTAATCCCGGTTTTTTGTAAAAGTTGCACATGGCGTTGCGAAATACGGCGGCCTTTTTCGGCTATAACTTTTCCATCAGTGCCTTTAATGTCGATAATGGCAACTTCACCGCGTAACCTCTGTGGAATAACTTCTAAAATTATGGTATCACCTTTTAAAGCAAAAATATCATTGTCGAAAAACGTATCTAATATTTCTTCATTGGTGAATCCTAGTGCACGCAATAAAATTGTAACGGGCAATTTCCTGCGGCGATCGATACGAACAAAAATACAGTCCTTAGGATCAAATTCAAAATCTAACCAGGATCCGCGATAAGGAATAATGCGGGCAGAAAATAATATTTTACCGGAAGTATGCGTTTTGCCTTTGTCATGTTCAAAGAAAACGCCAGGAGAACGATGCAACTGAGATACAACTACCCTTTCAATGCCATTTATGACAAAACTGCCATTTTCCGTCATTAAGGGAAGATCACCCATGTAAACTTCCTGCTCCTTAATATCTTTAATAGATTTATTAGCTGTTGCAGAATCCTTTTCGTAAATGACAAGCCTTGCTTTAATGCGCAATGGCGCAGAATAAGTTAAACCTCGCAATTTACATTCTCTTACATCAAAAACCGCATCTCCAAGCAAGTAGCTGACAAATTCTAACCTTGCATTATCAGCAAAACTAACGATGGGAAATACAGAAGTTAATGCCGCTTGGAGTCCAATGTTTTTGCGATTTTCAGGAGCAGCGTCAGCTTGCAAAAAATCGCGATATGAATCTCTTTGTATTTCTAGCAGATGAGGAGCTTCTTCAATATAGACTTCACTTTTTCTACCGAAGCTCAATCGAGGTCTTTTCTTTTCAGCATAGGACATTGATAAATTTTTCTTTTTGCTTTTTAGTTGCTTTGCTGTCGCCATATTATCCTCAATACATTATCACGATTATTCTTAATTTAAATTACGAGCCAATATAAATTCTAAATCTACTTTTTTTCACAAACGCAAAAACCCACCATTCTTTTTTGCAAAAAATGGTGAGTTTTGATTACCAAATACAGAGATAAGTTATTTGATTTCGACGGCTGCACCAACTTCTTCAAGTTGTTTTTTCATCTTCGCCGCATCTTCTTTAGAAACTGATTCTTTGACTGTAGAAGGAGCGCCTTCAACTAAATCTTTTGCTTCTTTAAGGCCAAGGCCTGTAAGAGCACGAACCACTTTAATTACTTCAATCTTTTTCTCTCCAGTTTTAGCTAAAATTACAGCAAATTCTGTTTTTTCCTCGGCTGGAGCGGCAGCTGCTGCCGGACCTGCTGCTGCTACTGCAACAGGAGCTGCAGCAGAAACACCAAATTTCTCTTCCATTGCTTTTACTAACTCAACTACTTCCATCAAATTTAACTTCGCTATTTGTTCTAAAATGTCATTAACGGTCATGATTATTTCCTCTAATTAAATAAAGTTCCTAGGGCTACGCTCGCAAAAAACACTCGCTTGCCCTAGGCTATGATTATTATGCTACTTCGTAGCTAAGGGCGGTTGACATTTCTACTAATCTGGGCGTAACTTATTTATTTTCTGCGTTCCGCTGCTCACATACGTACAAGTATGTTGCGCTGCGGTACTCGAAAAATAAATAAGTTACTCTCCAGCTTAGCGAAATGTCAACAGCCCCTAGTATCNNTTGATTTTTTTAAAAATAAAAAAATCAAACATCATATAAAAAAAACTATTGCTTTGCGTCGCGTACAGCTGCTGTCGCTCTTGCTAATTGCGTATACGGCTCAGCAAGAGTGCGAACTAGTTTCGTGACAGGCGCTAACAACATCGACATAAGCATGGATAGTGCTTGCTCTCTAGTTGGCAAGCTGGCTATAGCTTTAAGACCTTCCGGTCCTATAAGTTTGCCAGCAATTGCAATTGCTTTTACTTTTAGGTTTTCATACTCATCCAGCTTTTCGCGCAATAAACGCGCAGCAGCAGCAGGATCATCGTAAGAAAACGCTAAAAATAAAGGTCCGGTAAGAGAGTCACATAAACATGCAAACTCGGTGTCTTTCAACGCACGTCGCGCTAACGTATTCGGCACAACTTTTAAACGGATTTTGCCAGTTTCGCGGGCTAATTTTCGTAAATTAGTCATCGCCTCTACGGTTAAGCCACGATAATCAGCAGCAATCACGGATAATGCAGATGAAGCATGTTCAGCAACTTCAGCAACAATAGCTTTTTTATCTTCTAATTTCAAAGCCACTGATAATTACCTCCCAAAAAGTGTTAAAATCTATTGCCAAAATGGCAATAGGTCAAACAAACAAGTGGTGACCGTTACAAAAATACTGAAAATTTCTTAATTTACGACGGCACCGTCTGCGCAGGCTTAAAATATACGTCAAGTAAGATTAAGCAAACTTCGCACCTGCGGTCTTAAACGGTCAGAACCTTTATAAATTCATTCTGTCCGTCTTGCCTAAAATAAAACTCAGAAAATGTATGAGCATACTTTAGACAAAATCATAAAATCATTTCACCTAGGGTTACGTACGCGAAAAACACGCGCTCTTACCCTGGGCTGTTGCAATTTAGGCTGCTTCGCAGCTTTTATTGTGCCGCGAAAAACGCGGCCGATCTAATTCAGGTTTTAAAAATTATATATTGATAGTTGATTGATCCAGTATTAAGCCAGGTCCCATGGTGCTTGAGATAACAACTTTCTTTAAGTAAACTCCTTTAGATGTACTTGGTTTGGCCTTTTTCAAATCGGAAATCAACACTTCTAAATTCTCTTTTAACGCTTCATCGGTGAAACTAATCTTGCCAATGGTGCAATGCACAACACCGCCTTTGTCAGCACGGTAACGCACTTGACCGCCTTTTGCATTTTGTATTGCAACCGCAACGTCGGCAGTAACTGTGCCAACTTTTGGATTTGGCATCAAGCCTCTTGGTCCTAAAATTTGCCCAAGCTGCCCTACGACTCGCATTGCATCTGGAGTTGCGATCAATACATCGAAATCCATAACCCCCTGTTTGATTTTTTCTGCTAAATCTTCAAAACCAACGATATCAGCTCCGGCTGATTTTGCTTTTTCTGCAGAATCGCCTTGTGTTAACACGGCAACGCGAACCTTGCGTCCAGTGCCATGAGGTAAAGTTACAGCTCCGCGCACTGTTTGCTCTGATTTTTTAGTATCAATGCCAAGATTGACACAAACATCGACACTTTCAACAAATTTTAAAGCTGGAAATGATTTTAATAACGCCAAGACATCTTTAATTGGATAAACTTTTCCAAAGGCGATTTTTTCTCTTATCAGCTTTTGTCGCTTTGAAAGCTTAGACATTTTCGGCGCCCTCCACGATAATGCCCATGCTTCTTGCCGTACCCATAATGATGCGCATGGCTGCTTTTAGGCTACCGGCATTTAAATCCGGCATTTTTATTTTTGCAATATTTTCAACATCAGCCAATGAAACTTTGCCAACTTTGTTGGTATGTGGTGTTGGGCTTCCTTTTGGTAAATTAGCAGCTTTCAGCAATAAAATTGAAGCTGGAGGCGTCTTGATGATAAATGAAAAAGTTCTATCCGGATAAACGCTTATTATAACCGGCAAAGGCATTCCTTTTTCTGAACTTTGCGTTCTCGCGTTAAATGCTTTGCAAAATTCCATGATATTTACGCCATGTTGACCTAATGCAGGACCAACCGGCGGACTTGGATTAGCTTCTCCTGCTTTAACTTGCAACTTTATTAAAGCATTGACCTTCTTTTTTGGCGGTGCCATAGAAAATTACCTCTTGAGTTAAGCGCTCTTTTTTGAAATTTAAAAAAAGCTCCTCAATAATAAAATTAATTAATCTTTGGAGTAGTGTTGTGCAATATCATTTGCAAACAACCTACAAATAGGAATTCAATAAAAACATGACATTATGAACTAAAAAAAGTGGTTTGTAAACTATAATTTCTCACAACTTTTCGGGAAAGAGTTTAATTTATTTTTTTAATATTTTTCTACCATAAAAACGCTGAAACGTGCTTTATAACGAGCACAATCCGGGGCAGATCGGCAACTGCCTAATTTTACGAACTCTCAGACAGTCATTCCCGAATGATTTTATCGGGAATCCAGAGCTTCACATGCAGATCCCCGACAAAATCATTCGGGGACATGCAATAAAAAACTTTAGTAAAATCAAATACTTACAAAATAACCTTAAAATTATGCTTTCTGTACCTGTCCAAACTCAAGTTCAACGGGCGTTGACCTGCCAAAAATAGAAACTAAAACTTTAAGCCTATTTTTTTCGTAGTTAACGTCCTCAACAACGCCATCAAAATCTGCAAAAGGACCATCTATAATGCGGACAATTTCGCCAGCGGCAAAACTTACTTTAGGACGCGGTTTTTTTGTACCTTCCTGCTCACGCTGCAAGATCGCATCAACTTCTGCATCAGAAATTGGCGTTGGCGTATCACCGCCTATAAATCCGGCAACATTTGGCACACTTTTTACAAAATGCCAAACATCGTCATTCATTTCAATCTGCACCAAAACATATCCCGGATAAAACTTGCGTTTGCTTTTACGCTTTTGGCCGCCGCGCATTTCCATGACTTCTTCCGTTGGCACGCGAATCTCACCAAATTTACTCTCTAATCCTTTAAGCTTAATCCGATCTTTCAAATTATCGACAACTTTCATTTCTTTGCCAACGTGAGCACGAATGATGTACCACTTTTTTCCAGTGCTTTTTGCACTTTCTTGAACTGACTGATTTTCTATCTCAGTACTTACGATTTCTTTTTCTTCTGACATATTAACCTCTTTGCCCTGTTAGCCAATTAATAATAACCAATAAAACAGTATCAATTCCCCATAAAAGCACCGCAACAAAAATAACAAGCGCAGTTATAATCAAAGTTGTGTGCGTCGTTTCTTTTCTTGTTGGCCAAACAACTTTATAAAGTTCAACGCGCGCTTCTTTGGCGAACGCCCAAAATTTTTTCCCGGCAGTCGTTTGAAATGCGATAAGAACTAGAATACAAGCCAAAATTATCCAGCCAGCCAACCGAATTGACCAGGAAACCGCACTAAAATAATAATTAGCAAATACTCCTGCACCAATTAATAAGACAATAAGAGCCCATAAAACAGCTTGTAGATTTGAGCCTTTTTCAGATTTCACAACTTCCAATTTAGAGTTCATAGCTTCTCAACGCAAAAAGTTAATTTAACAAAAAGTAAACATCAATAAACATTATTTATATTTTATATATTATATATGAATATGAATGGCAGGTCAGGAGGGAATCGAACCCCCAACCTGCGGTTTTGGAGACCGCTGCTCTGCCAATTGAGCTACTGACCTACAAAATTAAAATGGAGCCCACAACCGGGATTGAACCGGTGACCTCTTCCTTACCAAGGAAGTGCTCTACCGTCTGAGCTATGTGGGCGGGTAGCGCCTGGAGCGGGTGATGGGAATCGAACCCACGCAGTCAGCTTGGAAGGCTGAAGTTCTACCATTGAACTACACCCGCAAAAATAACCAAATAACTGGTGGAGGGGGAAGGATTCGAACCTTCGAAGACATAAGCCGACAGATTTACAGTCTGTTCCCTTTGGCCGCTCGGGAACCCCTCCAGAAGGTAAAATATTATTAAAAAAGCGGTTCTATTTGTCAACCAGAACTTACTTTTTCAACCTACATAAGGTTTATTTAATATTTGAGTTGTATAGTATTATTCAATAATCACAAAAAAACAAGCACAGTTAAATTATAAAAAGATAAGGTATAAAAATATGGCCGTCGTCGACATTACTCCTGCTCTTACCCAATTCGAATACACCCCCTCTGGAGATACAGAAAAAAGTTATTTAAAAGAAATGGCGCCGATGATACCATTTTTT
Organism: Coxiellaceae bacterium; assembly: GCA_003142435.1. Lineage (GTDB taxonomy): Bacteria > Pseudomonadota > Gammaproteobacteria > UBA9339 > UBA9339 > FEN-1226. The sequence goes on from PLMI01000046.1 coordinate 8,312, forward strand.
CAAAATTTGGCAGCACAAAATTCAAACCCATTTACTCTATATCAAGAAATATTAAGTCAAAAAACATATGATTCTAAAAAAAATGCCTTATTGACTCATTATTTTGAGGCATTATATGCTTATGGTGATTATGTTTTTAAAGCTGCAATAAAACAAACCAGTGGAATAGGCGCTGACGATATTTTGCCCGCAACAATATCAATTGTTAAATATGGTGTACAACAGGCGCCGTCAATGACATTGGAAACACTAAATGCTTTAGCCGTACACTTCAACATTTTTATCACTAAGATGAAAAAAAACGGTGATAGTAATTTATACTATGGAACCAATCTTTACCTTGCGATACAGGGATTAGTAAATTCATTAAATGAAGCCAAACATACAGAAGAGCTCCAAACCGCATTAAAAAAAGTACCTTCAAAAAAAGACGCAACAAAGGAAGCCGTTCTCACTTCGTTTGTGGGATATTGCGATCCTATAAAATTATGTGAAACCCAATCTCATATGTGTGTAAAAAAAATTCGTATGTTAAAAATACAGGTTTCTATGTGCAAATACATGTTCCATCTTGGTCAAGAACTAAAAATATTTAAACCCATGTTAATTCCTTTGGGATACACGCAGAATGAAGAATATCAACACACAGAATATGTCGCCCAAGAAGTTGTAAAATTTTTCAGTGATACAAATAATCAGAAAAATTTAAGAGTACAAAAAATCCTTTCGGAAAATCAAATTCCCACTCTTATATCCAAATATCGGGCTTTGAGTCTATTACTTTCTCAATTAAATGAAGCAATTGACGAAATAGCAGATCTTTCTAAACTGCGTGATTTTAAAGATCAATTATTACTAGCCGAACCTCTCCTATCACAACAAAGAAATCCAGGATTGTTTCAACCACATTATACACAAGGTAAAATAATGCTATCCGAGATCATTCCATTACTTAATAGTCTTTTTTCAGAAAAAAGAGAGCAAGCATCTTTGACAAAATCAGACAGCACTTTCATCGGTTATCCACACCAATCATAGTTTGTAATGTAAGTTTCTATATATACTTTTACGAGCACTACATAAATAAATTTGACAAGGAAATTGTTTAATAATCTAATATTGCAATCTTTTAGCTGTTAAAATTTATGATAACTGCTCACAAAAAAATTGCCATTAAATTACCTGAAAATAGCGATTTTATTACTAAAGCTCGAGAATTAGCGCATATTTTAAAAGTACCTTTGTTAAAATCAGAACAATTAAAGGATTTTGATTTTATTCTTGTATTTACTAATGATCATTTACAACTGCAAAGGTCATTGCATCCAAAAGAAAAACCGCTCTTTATTGATTTTTGTTCTAATAAATTATTGCATCGCCAAAAATATGGCGGCGGCCGCGGCCAATTAATTGCCAAAGCAGTATCAACAAAAAACACCAAACCAGAAAACGTTAAAGTTCTCGATGCAACAGCTGGACTTGGCGCTGACGCTTTTGTTTTAGCGTCCTTGGGTTATCAAGTAACGATGGCGGAACGTTCTTCTATAATCGGAGCTCTTCTTGAAAATGCCTTGGAACGCGCAAAAAAAAATCCGGAATTTTCTAAACTACATTTAAAGCTCATTATTGGGGACGCGATTAGTTACATGAAGAAGATCGCAAATAATGAAAAGTTAAAACCGGATGTAATTTACGTGGATCCAATGTTTCCGGAAAGACAAAAGTCTGCTCTTAATAAAAAAGAAATGCGGATTTTAAAAGAAATCGTAGGTGAAGATTTGGATGCTGGCGATCTTTTAAATGCGGCGCTAAAATGCGCACGGAAAAAAGTTGTAGTCAAACGACCAAGGCTTGCGCCAACAATAAACGAAATTATTCCAAAGCTAACTTATCAAGGAAAAAGTTGTAGATATGATGTTTATTGGTAAGTTAGAACGAATGAGCTACAACATAAGGAGCTACTTCGTTATACAATTCTCTGAATTTTCGATCTTCCTCGGCCTTTCTTTGCTTTTCTACAGCTTCAAATTCCTCAGGTTGAATTTTAGCATCATCTATCAAAATATCTCGCAGTTCACCATCGGATAAATCATAAGCAATATTAATAATTATTGAACGCAACTTTTCGTATTCAAGCTTTGAATAACTAACTAACTCTCCTATGGCTTTTGCTTCTTTTTGATGTGTGTGTCGATTGAAAAAATTAAACCATCTCGATTCAGTTGGATATTTTCCAACATAAAACAATCCAACATCTGTCCCTATTTTATCTTTAAACTTTTTAAATTGTGACGCATCAAGATGTGGCGGCTCCTCCATTAACTCGTCTACTCTAAAAGCATAATTTTCAATATCGGTATTGTGACTCATATCATTTATCTTTTTAAAATATTGCAGTTTTTAACCTTTAAGTTTATTTAACAATATTTATTATACCTTTTTTCTATGAATAAGGAAATTTTTATTAATTTTCGGCTTAAGTAAATCTAAAAAGAATTCTAGATCAAAATAGGCTTCAAAAAAATTAAGGTAAGAATAACAAATGGAAACCCTGCTTTGGCAAAAAAATTGATTTTAAATATGGTTAGGTGCATTCTAATGTCAGGTGCGACAACATGTTTTAAATTCCAATGTCCAAGCCTCCTTTTCTAAAGCTACGGCGGGTTTTTGTTGAATAATTCGCAAACATATTGATTTTTGTAGGGGCGACCGGCGGTCCATCCTCCGTAGCAATTGCAGTAGCCTCAATTAGCCCATGCAAAAAGGCTACTACTTGTGCTATAAATTTGCGCATAAACTTACTGCGGAGGACGGGTCGCCCCTACAAAAAATGAAATTCTATTCATTTCATTTTGCTTTAGTAATCTTCCTTCGATGAAAAAATTAAGACTCTCGCTTTTACAAAAACAGCACTTTCAATTTTAATAATAACCAGAGAAAAAATCATTACGACATAATCATCAGTTGCTGATCAATCCCAAAAAATATAATAAAAAAATTTATTATCTTTCCCTTTCTTTGCCCAAATGGTTTGCTATAATCAAAAAATAAAAGTTCCATTCTCAACAAGGAAAAATTTAGAGACAATCTGCCATGTCCAAGCCACTAAAAATTTTCATTTCGACATCGTTAGTTTTTATTGCCTTTGTTCTACTACTTCCCTTTCTCATGGGTTTTGTTAGTGAATATAAGTTTCAAGATGTTATCAATGAAATCTCGGCATTTTCTAACACAGATATTGAGGTAACAAGTTATAACAAGCATTGGTTTTCTTCTGATGCATTAGTAACAATCGATTTAGGCGCTGAAAAAACAGTTCCTCTTGAACCTGCCAGGTTACAAAAATTTTTTGCAGAATCAAAACTGCAAAAAATAAACATCCGCGCGCATATTCTCCACGGGCCATTCATTTATTACCAGAACAAAATAAACATTGCGCAAGCTATCATTGATGCTTCGGTAATGCTAAATGATGAACAGAATAAACTTTTGCAAAGAACGCTAAGTTCTCCGCCAATAATATCAATGCAAATGATGATCAAAATAAATGGCCGAAGCATCATAGATATCAACGTCCCGCCTTATGTTTACGAAAGTGCCAATCGTCACATAAAATGGCAAAACATTTATTTTGGAATGGAATTCTCATCTTCACTTCATAAAATTAAAAGAACAATTGATATTCCTGAAATACAGCTTGAAGCGCCCAATTTTAAACTCTACCTCAACTCATTAAAAGCTACTTACAGCGGTGAAAAAGAAGCAGATAACCTGTGGCTTGGAGACAGTGCATTTTCCTTAAAATCCTTCCATTTTGAAATTACAAAAGTAATTTCAGGAGGAACTGAAAACTTTACCACCACATCTTCTTTCAAGGAACAAAAAGGGTTGATTTCCGGGGATACCGAAATAAATATCGATAAACTGACTGTTGATGACAAAAACTTCACCGACAATAAAATTGCCTGGGCAATAAGCAACTTCAACATGGTAAGCCTTGCTAAATTAAAACAGGAAATTAGTTCTTTAGATTCAGAAGAATTTGCTCTTGCCCCAATGAAACAGGCTTCGCATTTTTTAGACTTACTGCGTGAACTTCTCAGCAACAATGCTACAATCGAAATAAAACAATTTGATATAACAACCCCCTGGGGAAAAGCAGATGTTCATGGCAAAGCAGTTTTTCCACCAGTTGCAGCGAAAACAGAATCAGAGCTGGATTTTTTAACAAATATGCAACAAGAATTTGATTTGCGGTTAGAAAAGAAATTAGCTTTGAGTTTAGCTAAAAATTTCTTAAAATATTTTACACCTGCACACAAAAATGAAGACTACAATAAGCAAGCGATGATTCTATTAAATAATTTAGAGGAAACAAAAACAATAGTATCAGATGACGGCAACTATAAAATGCATATAGAATACAAAGACAAAAAATTAATGCTTAACAACATTCCATTTTCATTAAGTAATAAACCATGAGAAACAGTTCGCGATACAGCAGAGGCAGCCGCTCTCAAAACAGAGGATCTTCTCATTTTGGGCTTTGGATTTTCACTATCATTTTATTTGCTGCTTTTACCTTTGGCCTGGTTTATCTAGGTAAACATAAACATTCCGAAACGACAAAAACAATTGCAGCTGAACCTGCAAAAAATATCGTGAAAGAAAAAGAAACAGAAGAACGCCCAAAGCAAAAACCGGTAGCACCGCACAAATCGGCGGAACAAAATTTTGAATTTTACGATATTCTGACGCAAAGCAAAATAGATAAAAAAGAAGCAACCAATTCAGTAAAAACAAGCGCCAATGTAATTACTACAAGTGCCAAAACAAATTCCGTTACTTCTACCGGCAATCAGAATTCGCTAACAAATAAAAATACCTCGACTACAAATCAAACTTCAGCCACTGCCACGGAAAAAGCAAAGCCAAAACCAACAGGCTACATGGTCGAAGTGTTAAAAACCAAAGATTTTGAGGTCGTGGATCGCGCAAAAGCAGAACTTGCTTTGATTGGATATGAAGTGAATATAGAAAGTTTTAAAGTAAATGATGCCACAAAGTACGTAGTAACAATAGGTCCGTATAAATCTAAAGATGAAGCATTGAAAACTCAAAAGCAGCTATTGCAAAATGACGTGAAAAGTACTATCAAGCCGATGAGAAATTAATTTGTAAATTTCTAACCGGTANNTTTTAATCGCAATTCTACGCAGACTAAAGCCTGCAGCTACCAAAAATCCCTATACATCAAATTTCCGCCAAATTGCCTTTATCTTCCAGCCACACCTTACGATCATGCGCGCGTTTTTTTGCGAGCAGCATATCAAGCAGCTCTTCGCTATTATCGCTATCCTCGATAGAAAGTTGCACCAGTCTCCTTGTATCAGGATCCATTGTTGTTTCCCGCAACTGCAAAGGATTCATTTCACCGAGCCCTTTAAACCTTTGCACATTTATATTAGCGTTCTTTTTCTCAGCCTTAATTCGATCTAAAATACCTTGTTTTTCAGCATCATCTAAAGCGTAATAAACTTCCTTACCGACATCAATTCTATAAAGCGGCGGCATGGCAACAAAAACATGCCCCTGGCGCACCAGTTCTTTAAAGTGCCGCAAAAATAAGGCACAAAGAAGCGTTGCAATATGCAAACCATCGGAATCTGCATCAGCCAAAATACAAACTTTGCCATAACGCAAATTCGTCAAATCATTTTTCCCCGGCTCAATACCTAATGCGACTGAAATATCGTGCACTTCTTGCGAAGCTAAAATATCCTCGTCGCTTATCTCCCAAGTATTGAGAATTTTACCGCGCAAAGGCATTACAGCTTGAGTTTCTTTATTGCGGGCTTGTTTAGCAGATCCTCCTGCAGAATCTCCTTCAACTAAAAAAAGCTCCGTATAAGCTAAATCCTGGCTCAGGCAATCCGCTAATTTTCCAGGTAACGAAGGGCCCGCGGCAATTTTTTTGCGCTCGACCTTTTTGCCCATTTTTGTTCTTGTTTCAGCGTTGCTGATTACAAAAGCAGCGAGCGTTTCCCCTAAACCTACATTTTGATTCAGCCACAAACTAAAAGCATCTTTTACAATACCAGTTACAAAAGCAGCAGCTTCCCGCGAAGTAAGTTTTTCTTTAGTTTGTCCGGAAAACTGCGGATCTTGCAATTTTATTGATAAAATATAGCTACAATTAAGCCAAATATCGTCGACTACTAATTTCAATCCTCGCGGCAACAATTTGCGCATTTCGCAAAATTCGCGCATTGCTTCAATTAAACCAGTTCGCAATCCATTAACATGTGTTCCTCCCTGCGCCGTAGGAATCAAGTTTACATAACTTTCGAACACTCCCTCCCCGCCTTCTAAAAGCCAGGTAAGCGCCCACTCCGCAGTTTCATTCTCCGCCTCGAATTTGCCCATAAACGGCTTTTCTGAAAGCCTTGAAACATTTTCCAGCGAAGAGGTTAAATAGGATTCCAAACCATCTTCATAAAACCATTCTTCGTGTTCGCCTGTTTGCTCATTGGTAAATGTAGTTCTTAAACCGGGGCATAAAACTGCTTTAGCGCGCAAAGCATGCTTAAGATGCGCAACTGAAAATTTATCTGAGTCAAAATACTTCGGATCAGCAAGAAAACGAATAGAAGTTCCTGTCTCACGCGGTTTTGCAGTATCGATGATTTTTAATTTTGCAACAGGTTCGCCATTTTCAAAACGCATTTGATAAACTTTTCCATCGCGTTTTACAACGACGGTAAGTTCTAATGACAAAGCGTTGACAACGGAAATGCCTACGCCATGAAGGCCGCCAGAAAATTTGTAATTTTTATCGGAAAACTTAGCACCGGCATGAAGACGAGTCAAAATTAATTCGACGCCGGATACTTTTTCTTCAGGGTGAATATCCGTCGGCATTCCGCGGCCATTGTCGATCACTTCAAGCGAATTGTCTTTGTGTAAAATCACATCGACAGCATTGGCAAAGCCCATGATAGCTTCGTCAACGCTGTTATCGATGGCTTCAAAAGCCAAGTGATTAGGGCGGGAAGTATCTGTGTACATTCCAGGGCGGCGCCGTACTGGTTCTAAACCGCTTAAAACCTCAATCGATTCTGCGTTGTAGTCTGTTTTTTTATTTTTTTTCGTTGAAGAATTTGCCATTTGATTTAAATATATTATTAAAAAGTTATGTGAATTAAGATTCGGTAAAAAATTGCTCTTTCATTAATCTTTTATGCTTTTACTTCTTGGACCCAATCCTCTGGTAAAACATCATAACTTCTGGTTTTTATTATTGTACTGAAACTATAGATTCGCAATAACTCCCCTAACACCCAACCATTTTCGACAAAACTCATAACTCCATACCTTTGAGAAAATAATCCAAAATTCATTATTAAATCAGAGGTAACAATAATTATAGAACTTACGGCGAGATAAAAAATACCGCGATTTTTGGTCACTGTTAAGCAAAAAAGAGCAGCAAAAAATACTGCTATCTGTAAAAAAAGCTCTAAAAGATTATAAGCGCCATACACAGTAATGCTTTTTAAATTCCAGGCAAATGGAAAAAAGAAAACTGTGGACAAAACAAAGACAATTAAAACAAAAGGCAAGTAAAATAAGGCTCCTTTTATTCTTCCCCTATAGAACTTCGCTTTACTCAACAATGCCAACCACACAACAACTTGAAACAACAAAAAACCAATATAAGGAAGATTATAAGAAGAAATTAATAAACTTGAAACTGAATCATGAGAAAAATGTGACAGGTTATAAAGAAATTGATATATTCCATTGGAAACAAAATCTAACGCACAAGCAAGTGTGATAAAAGCAAAGATTCGCTTTGCCCTTCCAACGGAATTACACCATATCCAAAATGCATAACAAACACTAACAAATGTTAACGCTGCAGAAACTGAAAGTAAAACCCACCCCGTATAGATTTTGAATTGGTCAAATTGATTTATATCCAGGAATACTGCGCAATAAATAGCCCAAACCATTACTATAAAAAAAAAGCTGTAATTTTTTTTAGCATTAATAAGCTGCATTTGCATATCTTTATTTAAAATAATTGCCCGCCATCATCCCCACTTCCATTTGCTGCGCCATTATCATTGCTGTCACCGTTTTCGCCTTCACCATCTCCAGAAGAACCATCCTCTGGGCTTTCTGTTGTGGGCACTGTATCAGTAGTAAAAAGTTCAAATATAGCGTCCTCCTGGCCTGAATGTGCCAAAAGTCCTGTCGCAGGGTCAATTCTGACTGAAGTTATTCCGGGAGGTTCCGGAATACTGTGCTCAGGTTTACCGTGTAACGCTTCCTGCATAAAATCCATCCAGACGGGCAACGCCGCAACCGCACCATGCTCGTGAATCGATTCTGGTTGGTCAAATCCAATCCAAACGGTTGTTACTAAATCCGCATTATATCCTGAAAACCAACCATCAACTTGTTCATTAGTTGTACCTGTTTTACCTGCTAAATCGTCGCGATGCAAGGAAGCAGCTTTACGTGCTGTACCAAATTTAATTACGTCCTTTAAAGCATTAGTAATCAAATAAGCATTTTGTGCAGTAATCACTCTCTCTGGAACAGGGGCTCCTGAGGGGACGATAGTATAATTATAACCTTCGACAACTGTGGGAGGATTAGTTTTAAAAATTGTTTGATCTTTTTGATCTTTAATTTCAAAAATAAAATAAGGCGTGATCCTATAGCCGCCATTGGCAAAAGCAGCAAAACCAACGGCCATTTTCATCGGCGTCAAAGAAGCTGTGCCTAAAGCCAATGAAGGCGCTACAGGAATTTCTGATGAATCAAATCCGAAGCGTTTTACGTACTCTGCGCCATAAGAAACGCCAATAGCCTGCAATAAACGCACTGAAACAAGATTAAATGATTCTGTCAAAGCAACTCTAAGCCTAGTTGGGCCGTAAAATCTCGAAGTATCATTTTGCGGACGCCAAACAGCATTAGTTCCTGGAACTGTAATTACAACTGGTGAATCATTGAAAACGCTTGCTAAAGTATAGCCTTTAGCCAAAGCAGCAGAATAAATAAAAGGCTTAAAACTGGAACCTGGCTGCCTATTTGCCTGAATTACGCGATTAAAACTGCTTTTCGCGTATGAAAAACCTCCATCCAATGCTATGACTGCTCCATTCTCGGGATTGAGTGCAACCAAAGCGCCTTCAACTTTTGGCACCTGAGAAAAATGCCATTCACCATCATTCGTTTTGCGCACTCTTATAACATCGCCGGCACGCAAATTTAAATTACTATGCACCCAGGAAAAACCAGCTTTAGGAATTGTAATAACTTGACCGTCCGACAAAACAGCAAGTATAGAATTATCTTTCACTTTAGCAAACACTGCGGGCAAAAGACCATTATACGGCGGAATATTTGCCAGTTTTTTTAACCACTCCTGAGGATCTTCTGCATTACCTAATCTTTTTTCCGGGCCCCTGTATCCGTGGCGTTCATCATATGCGTAAATACCGTTTTTTAAAGCTTTATTCGCAACTTGCTGCAATTTGGAATCGATAGTTGTATAAACTTTAAATCCAATGTCATAAGCTTCATCACCAAACCTCTCGACCATAGCGTTACGCGCCATTTCAGCAACATAAGGCGCCTCAATTTCACTTCCCTGGCTGTTGTAATTGATATTCAATGGAGTTGCAATTGCTTCCTCATATTCAGCTTTAGTTATATGGCCGCTTTCAAACATTCTTTGCAGCACGTGATTGCGGCGTTCTAAAGCCGCGGCGGGATTCGAAACGGGATTATCGCGGGAAGGCGCTTGAGGCAGGCCGGCAATTGACGCCATTTCCGGTAAAGTAAGCTGATCTAAAGTTTTGCCATAATAAACTAAAGCTGCAGCAGCAAATCCATAAGCGCGCTGGCCTAAATAAATTTTATTAAAATATAAATTTAAAATTTCATCTTTGCTAAAAGTGCGGTCAATTTTGAAAGCCAGCAAAATTTCATTGATCTTGCGCATAAAAGTCTTGTCGGGACTTAAAAAGAAATTACGCGCCACTTGCATGGTTATAGTGCTTGCGCCCTGCGTTACTTTTCCTGTAGAAACCATGGAAATTGTTGCGCGCACAAGTCCGATAAAATCGACGCCTTTGTGTTCATAAAAGCGCTGATCTTCAGTATCAATGACTGCTTGCACTAATTTTTTGGGAACTTGACCAATGGAGACAGGAATGCGTTTTTTTTCGCCGAACTCCCCTATCAATTTACCATCGCTTGTGTAAATTCTTAAAGGGATTTGCAGATGGATGTCTTTAAGCTGCTCTACGTCAGGCAAACTGATTGCCATATAAAAATAAAGGCAACCGAAAACGATGAGCGCAGATATTACTAAGCTCATCAAACTTAAAGAACTATTTCTTACGAATTTTCTAACTAACTTCGGCATATTTAATGAATTTTATCACAACAATAGCATTACGCTTAAATAAAAAAGTGATCGATTGCCGTTAAAAACCACTTTAAAAAGAGAAAATTTAATAAAAAATGTAACTATTTGATTTTACTAAATTTTTTTATTACATGTTTTTTACAAATTTATAGATCTTTGCAACTTTTTGCACAAAAAAATTCTGTAATTCCATCAGCAATGTTGATAATATTGCACAATTAAGGATTTCTTTTATTACTAGTAGATAGCACTTCAATTTAAGGAGAATTCAAGGATGCGCACTAAAACCAAAAAAGCCATTGGCCTTTCTGTTGTTTCTTTATTTGCCTGCTTTGCAACACAAACAATTTTAGCCACTAATACAAACGTAAACAAAATAGCTAGCCAAACATTAACAACAAAAGCGACAAAGAAAGTAAAAAAGCATAAAGCTACCAACTATACTAAAGAAACTGCGCAGACAAAACAGGCATCGCTGCAAAAACAAACTGCAAACGCCTCTCAACCTCAAATTATTCACACAAAAAACTCTTCTACCGCAAATATCCAGCCTTTTGTATTACAGCCACGCCTCAACATTTGGGGTTACACCGGCGATTTTACGCTAGCTCAGGGGCAATTTATGGTGCCAATATTCGGCGATACCAAGAAGGTTTTTTATGGATTAGCTGAAGGTAATATGGTGAAAAAAGACAGCACCTGGGTTGGTGGAGCTGGCTTTGGTTACAGACAAATTGCAAACAATAAGATTTGGGGTGGTTATGCTAAGTTTGATTATACAGGCACTGCCGAACGACAAAACTTCTGGATTGCCAATCCAGGCTTAGAAATGCTTGGGCAAATTTGGGATGCACGAATTAGCGGCTATTTTCCAATAGGACCAGATAAAGTTCTAGGCGATGAAGATTGGGCTGATCAGTTAGGCATCTATGATCATGTACACTTTACCGGGCACGATGAATACGACGACAAATTAAAACTATACGAAGAAGCAGGAAGAGGTTTTGACGCAGAAGTTGGAAGAGTTATTCCTTACATTGAAGATGCCAAGTTTTTCGTTGGCGGTTATCACTTTGACACTGACGATGCAGGATCAATCAATGGTGCCACGGCAAGGTTAACTTATGACATTAACAAATACGTCACTTTAGAAGCAAAAGAATCCTACGATGACACCAACTTTAATACCTTTTTAGTCGGCGTTAGATTTTCCATAGGCGGTTATAGCAAAGATGAAAAGAAAGACTACGGCATCTCCAGCCGTTTAATGGATCCGATAGAAAATAACCTTGCGGGCAATATGGTTATTCCAGTCAAAGATAAATACGTTGATATAGGGAAAGGTTTAGAACATGACAATTTGTGGTTCTATCAACCCTCAGAAGATGAAGACTCGGGAATACAAGAAGGCAGCGGTACCTTCGAAGACCCGTTTATTGGGTTTACTGAAGATAACTATAACGTGGTGGTTGCCAATCAGGGAATTGGCGTCATAGATCCAAACCCTCTACTCTATTTTGCTCCTGGCGAATATAGTTTTTCGGAATTCTCTGACCAAGGTCAAACTGACAGATTCAATTTACCCAATGGCTGGGGAATGTACGGCAGAACTGATGATTACGTAATGCCCGCGGAAGATGACGAAAGAGCTATATTTTACGGCGGTTTAGATTTAAATTACAACGAAGGTGCGGGCAGTGCAACAACCACTATTGATTCAATTAAAGTTATCTATAATTCTACTGTAGGGAGTAGTGATGCTAATGAGCCTACGACCACTATACCTTTTGCTGCATTGTATATTAATAATGCAGACAATGTGATAATAAATAATGCAAATGCTCAAACCAATACTAGGGGCTGTTTACAATTAGATGTAATTAATTGATTTACAAGAGCAAACTCGTAAGATTGTGATTTCACGATCTACAATAAAACGAGTTT
>PLMI01000080.1 GCA_003142435.1 Coxiellaceae bacterium
TAATCAAAATTACCAGAGAACCGCCATGACTACAACAGACCTTATAAAAAAAGTAAAAGAAGACGATGTAAAATATCTTTCTTTACAATTTACTGACGTAACAGGAAGCATCAAAAGCGTTGATATTCCCATTGAACGTTTGCCCGCAACACTTGAAGAGGGAATATGGTTTGACGGCTCGTCGGTAGAAGGATTTGCCCGCATTCAGGAAAGCGACATGCGCCTTGCCATTAATCCAGAAACTTACGCCATTCTTCCCTGGACGCCAAAAGAACTGCGCCGCGCCCGCGTTTTCTGCGATATTTTTCAGCCCGACGGCTCTCCTTTCCCTGGCGATCCCCGCGGAACTTTAAAGCGAATACTAACGCAAATTGAAAAACGAAACTGGATCTTCAACGTCGGTCCTGAACCAGAATTTTTTCTTTTCAAGCGCAATGATGAAACTAGTAAAAGCATTCATCCCATACCTCACGACGTTGGCAGTTATTTCGATTTTTCAGCAAACGATGAAGCTGTTCGCGNNCCGCACTGAAATAATGGATACGCTTAGAATTATGGGACTAGAAGTGGAAATGGGACACCACGAAGAAGCTTTAGGGCAACATGAAATTGATTTTCGTTTTGCCAACGCGTTGAAGACCGCTGATAATGTTTTGACGTTAAAATACGCCGTAAAAGCAATTGCAGCTAAATATGACTTAATAGCGTCATTTATGCCAAAACCAATCTTTGGCATAAACGGCTCTGGCATGCATTGCCATCAGTCATTGTTCGATAAAGAAGGAAACAATTTATTTTTCGATGCAAATGATGAATGCAACTTATCAAAACTTGCCTATTCATTTNNCGCCGGGCAATTAAATCACGCCCGCGCTTTGTCAGCCATATTAGCGCCAACGATAAATTCTTATAAACGCCTGGTTCCAGGATATGAAGCACCAGTTTATATTGGCTGGGCACAAATTAATAGATCAGCGTTAATTCGCATTCCGCGTTATATGCCGGGACGTGATAAAGCCGTACGCGCAGAACTTCGCTGCCCTGATCCTTCAGCAAACCCTTACCTTGCATTTACGGTAATGTTGGCGGCTGCAATTGATGGCATTGACAAGCAAAACATTTGCCCAAAGCCGTTAAACAATGTAAACATTTACAATTTAACAAAAGAGCAACGCAAAGATCTCAACATACTTAGCTTGCCTTCTTCACTTTCTGAAGCTCTAGGCGAATTAGATAACGACAATGTTTTGCGCATTGCGCTTGGTGATCCGGTTTATGAAGCTTTTATCAGAGCAAAAACAGAAGAAGTTGAAACTGCGCGCATTAAAGTGACCGACTGGGAAATTGACCGCTATTTGGAATCGGTTTAGTTTTCGTGAAAATTTATTATTATTTTCAATTTATGGCGTCATTTATTTACGAATCGGCATAACAACGTACAACGATTTATTGCGCTCGTCAAAATCTTCAATTACAACGCCGCCTTCCCCGTCTTTGATATTAAGTACTATTTTATCAGAAGAAATGCTGCTCAAAATATCAAGCAAATAATTTATATTGAACATGATTTCGATTTGATCTCCCTTGTAATCAACTTCCATCTCTTCGCCCGCCTCTTCCTGTTCGGGATTATTAGTTGATAATTTTAACAACCCATTTTCAATATTGAATTTGACGCTGCGAAAAATTTCATTGGAAAGAATCGCAACGCGCATGATCGCCTGTTTTAAATCCTGGCGGTTGATAATGATTTGCTTGTTGATATTTTTTGGAATTGACCTTGCATAATTGGGAAACTTTCCTGCAATAAGTTTTGAGGTAAAAATAAATGACTCGCCTTTCAATCGCAAGTAATTGGCATTCAACTCAACCACGACTTGATCTTTTGAATTCTCCAAAAGGCGCATTAGCTCTAAAACGCCTTTACGCGGAATGATAACCTGGGCAAAGGTGTCGGATTTGCCGGCAGGAAACTCTTCCATGTTAAGCGCCAAACGATGGCCGTCACTTGCCACAACGCGAATAAAACTATCCTGGATTTCCAAAAGCATACCGTTAAGGTAATTGCGCACATCCTGTTGCGGAATCGCAAAATAAGTTTTTTCTGCTAATTTTTTGAGAACGTCTTGACGAATAGAAAATTGGACTAAATTGGTTTGCTCCGGAATTCTGGGGAAATCAGCTGCCGGCAATGTTGCCAACATAAAACGGCTGCGCCCAGAGGCAATGCCAATTTTTTTACCATCTTCGCTTGCGGTAATTTTCAAGATGCTCTCTTCCGGCAAGGCCCGGCAAATATCCATTAATTTTCGCGCAGCGACAGTTGTCGGGCGAAAATTTTTTATTGGCTTATCTAATTTTGCCAAACCAATTAACTCTACTTCAAGATCGGTGCCAATAACTATTAATTGCCTATCATCAACCGCCAGTAAAACATTTGATAAAATTTGCATCGTGTGGCGGCGTTCAACAACGCCGACAGAAATCTGTAATGTTTGCAGCAACGTTTCGCGTTGAATTGAGAAATTTAAAAGTCCTTCTTTTTTAACATTTAGATCAAATGGCATATTCACCTCGTTTAGTTATATAGCTATGTGCCCATTATCGCCTGCATTATATTGTTTGCTACTTTTTCTACCCCTCCATTCCCATCAACGCAAACATAGCGGGGAGCATTAGCCATCCCCTGCATTTTGCGATAATAATTGATTAAAGGTCTGGTTTTTTCGCGATACACTTTTAGCCTTGCAAGCACAGTTTCTTTTTTATCATCTTCACGCTGCACCAAAGACTCATTGGTAATATCGTCAAGTCCTGGTTTTTTAGGAGGATTATATTCAGTATGGTAAACTCGACCAGAAGGAGCATGCACCCATCTCCCGCTTAACCTCTTGACAATTTCCTCATCGTCAACCGCTATTTCAATAACGTAATCTATCTGTATATTGCTCTTTGATAATGCCTCTGCTTGCCTAATAGTTCGCGGAAAACCATCCAACAAAAAACCACCGGAACAATCGGGATTGGCAATGCGTTGCTTAACCAAGTCAATGACAATATCGTCGGAAATGAGCTCCCCCTTACCCATGTTATTTTTGATCGACAACCCAAGAGACGTGCCTGCCTGAATTGCATTACGCAACATTTCACCTGTAGAAATCAAGGGAATGCTGTAACGCTGCGATAACTTTAAAGCTTGCGTATCTTTGCCAGCCCCTGGACTTCCCAATAAAATTATGCGCATGTAATTTCCCCTTAATCGAAGATGGTCATTGGAATAAAAGCAAGGATGAAAAACATTATCCCAAAAATAATAAGCATGATGACTGTACTAAAGCGATTTTCAATTGAATTAATGCGATATTTTCTGTATTGGTACACAGCACCCATAATCATGGCAAAGCTTGCTATGAGGAACATGGCCTGCACTATTCCGTGAACGCCGAATGCAACTTCGGTTAAACTAGAAGAAACAGCTCCTATTGACCGTGGAGGATTGGCCAAAGCACAGGCACTAAAAAGACTAGTGAAATAAAGAATAAAATTTAAAAATAATGTTTTTAATTTCATAAAAAAATATTTTTTACCAAAAAATTAATGATGCAAGTGATCTACCTGATAAAGCCTAATAACTAAAAGATTTCAATATCAGCAATGCATTTACGAATGAAATTATACGTTATTTTCATGTAATATCATAGCATTAGAATGAAACCAATCAGCACGTAACGTCTTTTCCTTCAGAAGTTTTAGAAGAAACGCGAAAAAAACCGCTGTTTTGAATAATAATGG
>PLMI01000081.1 GCA_003142435.1 Coxiellaceae bacterium
TTATAGGGGATTAGCCTTATAACTTGAAATGTTAAGCCTTTATCTCCATTTTTTTTGTAATATTCATTTAGGTCAAAGGAAGTTTGTAACCTCTCTGTTATTTTTCTGAAGTCGGTTTTTTTAAGCGAATCAATTTTATCGAAAGCCTCACTAAGATCTATTTTTTTTGTTTGCTGTATTTCCGGTAATGCCATTTAACTCTCCGTCTTTATAATTAGTATTTATTGATATGATAGACATCTTTATATCAAATGAAATGTTGTATATTATGAAACTGGTTTGCGCAATCAAGCAAAAAGCATTCTAATGCATTTTATATATGACGTCGAAAAAAACCTTTGCTTAATAAGTAATTTTTTCCTTTTGCTAGATTTTTTGTCTTGACTTTTTATTGTTAAATCACCAAAATATACTATTTTTGGCTATGTAGCTCAGATGGTTAGAGCGCGGCACTCATAATGCTGAGGTCAGTGGTTCGATCCCACTCATAGCCACCACCTTCTTCAAATGAAATTCACCTACTCTTTAAATCAAAAGCAATTATTGAAGTCCATAGAAATCCCTTTGGAATTTTCTGGAATTTATCTTATCAGTTGTAATGAAAGCGTAAATCTGGATATTTTAATGGGAATTTTAGGAGGATTTTTCCCAGTAAAAAAGGAAAAAGCTGGTTTAGAAATCATAGAAGTATTAATGGAAAATTATACCGGTTTATTAAATATTATCGAAGGAACATTGCCTAAAAAAATATCATACGTTGGGCCTGATCCTGACCGGCATATTCTTTTTTCGGAAGTGAATGAAGAAGTCTTGTTGGGAATTGATTATCAAATTAAAAACAATAACTCTGAAAGCATAATCTCACAAGTTTTACTTACACTTGGCTTAGATGCTTCATTTGCAAGGCGGCGCATTTCCTCTTTATCTGGTGGTGAACGCATGAAGGTTGTTCTTGCAATTGCCTTGGCAAGATTATCTGATTGTTACGTATTTCATGGAGTAATTCCCTGGCTAGATAAAAATGGGCGTGATTTGTTGGTGCAAAAAGTTATTCAACTTAAAAAAGAAGGAAAAACGATAATTTTTTGCGATCAGGAAATAGAAGATTTGCTGCCGATAGTTGATCAAGTATTTACGTTTGACGGTGATGTGACAACGCAAATTGACAAGGATCAGTTTAGAGAAAAATATTATAGCGAGCTAAAAAATCAAGCGCACATTAAATCGCCAAAGAAAAATGATACGGGAAGTAAAACAATTTTGGAATTTCGCAATGTTTATTTAAAACAGCATCCGGATTTTGATGGGGTAAAGAAATCTTTTTTGTTTGACAACGTTTCGTTTTCTTTAAATTTAGGGGAAAATTATTGTTTCGTTGGTGTTAACGGGGTAGGGAAGTCTACGCTTGCTGATCTTATCTTTAGAATTTTTCCCGTCGATAGCGGATCGATATTTTTTGATAATAAATTGCAGGCTCAGTATTCACGTGCTGAGCTTGTCTCACAAATTTGTTACCTCGGGCAATTTCCTGAACAGCAAGTTATTTTAAGTACGGTTGGAGCTTATAGAAAAGAGGCAGTTGCAAAGAATAATCTTTTGGCGGAAGCGTTGTTAAAAAAATATATAACATTTGCCGATGATTACCCTGTGAGTCCACTTTCTTTTTTTGAGCTGAAATTACTTTGTCTTGCCTCATTTGTTACAGAAAAAACGAAATTATTAATACTTGATGAGCCAACGTGGGGAGTAGATCACAAAAGTCTTCTGATTATTCTAAATTTGTTGCAGGACATTCTTCTGGATCATTCGGTAACTTTGCTTATCATAAGCCACAATGAATTGCTTATGAAAGCATTAGATGCAAAAATGTATTATATTGAAAGAAGTAAGGTGCTTTCTAAAGGTTAAATAATATTATGCGCTCTCAACCTATTGTAAAATTGAAAAAATTGCCTTTATTCGTTAAATTAGCCTTATTGGTTGTGTTTGCTTTTTTTCTTTTTTTTTCTAGCATTTATGCTAATGACTTAGGAATTACTTTATTCTTCTTGTTATTTACAGTGTTAAATTTAATTTTAGCTCTATTATGTTGTTTCATTATTGGAAAATCTCGTTTTAGGTTCGTAATGCATTTGTGGCTACTGGGAACTTTATTTTATTTGATTATTGCAGTTTTTAGGATTTATAGCGGAGGAGAGCTTTCTTTTTATTTGCATTTAACAAGCGTTTACGATCGTTGGCTATATTCTTTAATTTTACCTTTGGCTACATTAGGCACTTTTTCCATTGGTTTGATTTTTATAAACGTTGTTTCGCCAATTGAATTTTTAAGTTGGGGGCGTTTTGGTTTGAAAATAGTTCTTATTTTTCGTGCGCTCCAGCATTCACTTCAAGTATTTTATGATACCAAAAGGGCGTTCATGATGCGTAATATGTGGCCGGAAGAAAACGATAAAATTTTTAGCTTTTCTGGTTCGTGGCTCGCATTGAAATATTCTCCGCTTTTAATTAGTACTGCGTTTCGCAACATAATTACATTCTGGTATCCGTGGGGCTGGTTGTGCCTCAACAAGTTTCATGATAATTTATTTGCAAGAAAACATTAATGAAATATTCAATTAAAATCGTTTTAGTTCTTGTTTTAGCAGGTGCTATTGCAGCATTAACTTTAATTGTAAGAATTCCAACGCCAGGAAGTTTTGGGTATTTGAATTTAGGCGACATCGGTGTGATTTTTGCCGGTCTTTTTTTGAGGAATTTTTACGGTGCTTTAGCGGGGGGGCTTGGCAGTGCTGTTGCTGATATTGTCGGCGGTTTTTTTATTTTTGCGCCGGTTACTTTCGTTGCTAAGGGATTAGAGGCATATGTGGCAGGAACTTTAGGGATAAAGCATCCTTTGTGGCTTGTAATTGCAGTTTTGGTTATGGTTGCTACATATTTTACTGCAGAAATGTTTTTGCCAAATATGGGGTGGAGCGCTGCAATTAGCGAATTATTTCCCAATTTTATACAAGCATCCATCGGGTCTGTCGGAGGGTATTTAGTTTTTAAAGGAGTGCAATCATCTTTTCCTAAATCAAGGAACAATGTTGGCTGAGTTGTTGGGTCTCTTGTAAGTTTAGGGTAAGCGAAAGAGTTTTATATTGTTTTATTTTAAATTTTGCGGTAAATTAAAAATTTACTTTTTGAGGATTTTTATTATGGGAGCAAAACAAAAAATTTTAGTATTTATCTTGGTTTTGGCGATAGTGATTTCTTTTTTTCTTGGCTGGTATCTAGTAGTTAAAAAACATGATTTTTCCTCAGAAGAATTTGCCAAAGACCAGACTACAACAAAAATTGGTGATTTGTTTGCTTTGCGTGAAAAAAAATCCTTATCTGACTATGATGAGCTTTTAATAAAATACAAGGAACTGAAAAATAAACGGCTGGCATTAGATGACGAGATTTCTAATGTAGAGCAACAAATGCTCAAATTAAATAAGTCAGCACCTGTCGGTGATCAAAATACATCTTCGGCAAAGGAAAAGGTAACAAAAGACATAGTTATATTAAAAGATGACCAATCAAAGGCGGATAATCAAACAAAATCCGACAATAAGATTAATAGTATTATTGAGTTTAACAAAATAGATAAACAAATAAACTCAGCAGCGCAAAGTGTTTATGCACAACCTGGATCTTCTGGTTCTATACTAACTTCATCTTCTCTCATTAAGCCAGTTTCTTCTGCCATAACAACTTCTATTGTATCATCAGCTGCAACAGAATCAGCAAGACAAATACCTCAATCTTCAGAGGATATTTCGGGGAATGCATTAGCACCAGCTCCAGTTACTTCATTGTTTACGCATGATCAAAAAACCACTAAAGTAGTTCCAGTTGGAAACAACACCTTTGCGATTGCTAAAAATAATAAGGTAGTAATAATTAGTCCTAAAAAGAAGCATCAAAAATCTATTGAAGAGAAAACTGTTGAGCCTACTTCCACATCTGAAGTTGCTTCAAATGTTTCACCGGAAGAAAAGGCAACGACAACAAAAGTGGATAATGGCAATTTACTTATTACCTCTAAAACAGTCGGTAATGCAGATGTTCTTACTATTTCAAAAGAATCTACAGCGGTGGAATCTTCAGCAAAGAATCCTGTTGTTGAAGAGGCTAAACCTTTGCCTCCGCCGCAACCAGAAAAAGCTAAGGTTGTCGAGCCAAGCACTAAATCTGCCGTCCAAAGTGAAACAGCAGAACATACTACGACTCTTCCTGCTTCCTCCACAAAGAGTAAATATTATGTCGTGCAGCTTATGAGCGATAGTAGTTCTAAAAATATAGTAAACTTCATCCACAAAAATAATTTACAGGGTAAAGCAGTGTGTTTGAAAACAAAGCTCAATGGAAAAGACTGGTATATTTTAGCTTATGGTAATTATAACAGCCGATCTCAAGCAGCTTCAGTGATCAAAACCTTGCCTTCTAACCTTAAATCTCAACATCCGTGGATAAAACCTATTGAGCCAGGAGAGGCTTCACAAGTTGCAGGGTAATTAAGATTAAAAGAGCGGGCATCAATTTTTTGATGTTCGCTCTTTCATTTTTTTATAGTGCAGATGTGATTGGTAATAGTGATTTTAGTATTTTTGGATTTCCGGCAATTAAATAACCGGTTTCTAGATATTTTTCAGAACCTGTGAAATCTGAGAGGAGTCCGCCGGCTTCTTTTATAATTAACGTCCCTGCAGCTAAATCCCATTCATTAAGATTTAGGTGGATAATTCCGTCCAATCTTCCGGAGGCAACATAACAGCAGTCTAAAGCTGCAGATCCGGTTTTGCGAAGGCCAGTCGTAAGAGTTAGTATTTTTTCCGTTATTTTTAAATATGTTTGAATGGTTTGCTCGTCTTTTGGCCGATAAGCTAATCCTATCAGCGCACCTTCCAGCTTGTTCCTTTCATTTACTCTTAGCCTTTTTTCATTTAAAAAAGCACCGCGGCCGCGAGAGGCTCCGAATACTTCCTGTTTCAGCGGGTCATAAATAAGGCCATTTTCAATTTTATTTTTATGTTTTAAAGCAATGGAAATACAAAAGTGCGGATAGCCATGAATAAAATTATTCGTGCCATCTATTGGATCAATAATCCATTGGTATTCATTTTCGCCAGTTTTGCCGCTTTCCTCAGCAAGAAAGGCATGATCGGGATATGCTTTTTTAAGAATATAAATTATTTCTTGTTCTGATTTTTGATCGATCTCTGTTACATAGTCGCTAAAGCTTTTTTTTTTGATTTTCAGCTCATCGAGTTTGTCGAGTGACTTCATTATGATTTTTCCTGCACTTCTTGCTGCCTTGAACGCAGTGTTTAAAATAGGGTTGTTGTTCATAAGTTTTTATTTTCGTCTTTTCGTATAGTCAATACTTCATGTCCTGTTTCAGTAACCAAAATTGTATGCTCCCATTGAGCGGAAGGTTTGTGGTCTTTAGTTACAGCGGTCCAGCCATCAGGAAGCACTTTTAATTCATGAGTTCCGGCATTTATCATGGGTTCTATAGTAAAAACCATTCCTGGCTGTAAAACAGGCCCTCTATTGGCCGGGCCATAATGCAACACTTGCGGCTCTTCGTGAAAAGCTTTGCCAATTCCGTGGCCACAGTATTCTCTTACAACTGAAAAGTGATTGCTTTCGGCAAATTTTTGAATTGTAGCGCCTATGGAACCTAAGTGAACCCCAGGTTTAACAGCGTTAATCCCAAGGTAAAGACATTCGTGTGCCACATTTACCAATCTTTGTGCTAAAACTGAAGGGGTTCCAAGAAGGAACATCCTGCTGGTATCTGCAAAGTAACCGTTTTTTATGATGGTTATGTCAATGTTTAAAATATCGCCGTCTTTAAGTTTTTTCGGTCCAGGAATTCCATGGCAAACAACATGGTTCACTGAAGTACAGATTGATTTTGGATATCCTCGATAATGAAGGGGGGCCGGTATTGCTTTTTGTACGTTCACAATGTAATTGTGGCATATCTCATTCAGTTCTTCGGTCGTAATCCCCACTTTAACGTAAGGTTCGACCATTTCTAATACTTCAGCGGCCAGTTTTCCGGCGATGCGCATTTTTTCTATATCGTATTCGTTTTTTATGCTTATGTTACTCATATTTAATATCTTATTAGCTTAAGTTTAATTGTACTATTGCTAAATTTGTGGTATAAATGCAAGCGCGTAATTATCATGATAATTACGCGTAGACTTTCTTAAATAGTTCAAATCTTTTTAAGAAGTTTACCAGAATCCACACACATGTCGACACGTAGTTTGGGTGCCAAATCTCAGCTTTGCCTTTCATGGCAATGTTTTTGGTTGAACTATGGGACATGTGGAGGTTTTTAAAACCCTAATTTGGAGAATATATGCCAAAAGTCACAATACAGCAGTTATTTGAAGCCGGTGTTCACTTTGGACATCAAACCCGTTACTGGCAACCTAAAATGAAGCCGTATATTTACGGGGTTAGCCATAAAATCCACATCATAGACCTAGATAAAACCCTGCTGTTATTCGAAGAATGCTTGAATTATATAAGCAGCCTTGCCGCTAAGAAAGGCAAAATTCTATTTGTCGGGACTAAGCCGGCAGCTCAAGACATCATTTCTGAAGAAGCTAAACGCTGCGGCATGCCTTATGTAAACCACCGTTGGTTGGGGGGTATGCTTACTAACTACAAAACAATTCGCCAATCCATTAAAAGATTAAAGGAATTGGAAGAGATGCGCGATAGTCCAATTTTTGCAAAGTTAACTAAAAAAGAAGCTTTGCTTACTATTCGGGAAATTGAGAAGTTGGAAAAAAGCCTTGGCGGTATCAAAAATATGGCTGGTCTTCCTGATGCTCTTTTTGTTGTTGATATAGGTTATGAAAGCACAGCTGTTAATGAAGCCCTTAAATTGCGAATTCCTATCATCGGTATCGTAGATACAAACAATAACCCGGAAAGAATTGATCATATTATCCCTGGAAATGACGATTCAAGCCGTGCTATTAAACTTTATGCGTCTAATATTGCTGACGTTATTTTAGAAGCTCGCGGTAATATTATCGAAGAAGTTGAAATCGAAAGCAAAGAAATGCGTAAGCCGCAAAAAAAGGCCATGAGGGAAAAAGAGCATAAGAAAATAGTCACTAAAAAACAAGTTGTAATTCATGAAGAATCTCCTGAAGAAGGTGCAAAAGAAATAGAAAAAATAGTGGCTGAAAAAGAAGAAGGCAAGAAAAAATCGGCTGTTAAAGCAGTTAAGGTTGTAAGAAAAAAACCAGTTAAAACTGTCAAGCATGCAAAAGAAGCAAAAGAGAAAAAAGATACAGAAAGTAAAACCAAGGAGTAATCGATGCCTATAACAATTTCAGCGAGTTTAGTTAAAGAATTAAGAGAGAGAACTCAAGGCGGTTTGCTTGAGTGCAAAAAAGCCTTAGAAGAAAGCGGAGGAGACATTGAGAAAGCAATTGAGTTAATGCGCAAATCTGGCGTGGCAAAGGCTGCAAAAAAAGCGGGAAGAGTGGCTGCTGAAGGAATTATAGCCATTGCATCTTCCGGTAAAAAAGCAGTTATTGCTGAAATAAATTGCGAAACTGATTTTGTTGCCCGCAGCGATAATTTCATCAATTTTGCTAACAGCGTAGTAAATAAAGCGTTGGCAATAGAGGCTAAATCGGTAGATGAATTATTAAAAGCAACAGCCGATGAAAACAAAACGATTGCTCATTGACTTGATGAATTAATTGGAAAAATTGGTGAGAAAATTGTCATTCGCCGTTTAGCTTATGTGGAATCGCCAGGTATTATTGGCAGTTATCTGCATGGCCAGCGAATTGGTGTTTTAGTGAAATTATCAATAGACGATGCTGTTTTAGGCAAAGATATTGCGATGCATATTGCCGCGTCCAAACCAATGGTGATTTCAACAAAAGATGTTCCAGCTGAATTAATTCAAAAAGAGCGCGAAATATTTCTTGCCCAGGTGGAATCAAGCGGAAAACCGCCAGAAATGCTACAAAAAATGGTAAATGGTAAGGTAAATAAATTTGTCGATGAGGTTACATTATTACAGCAGCCTTTTATCAAAGATCCAAATATCAAAGTTTCTGATTTATTGCAAAAGGCGAAAGGGGAAGTTTTAGAATTTATTCGTTACGAAGTTGGAGAGGGAATCGAAAAGAAAGAAGTAGATTTCGCATCCGAGGTTATGGCACAAGTTGAAGGGAAAAGATAATGCAAAACAAACAGCCAGTCTTTAAGCGTATTCTGCTAAAATTTAGTGGCGAAGCCTTAATGGGGCAAAAAGAGTTTGGCATCGATTCTGAGATTTTGCAGTATATAAGCGATGAAATTGCGACTGTAGTCAAGTTGGGTGTCGAGGTGGCAATAGTAATTGGCGGCGGCAATTTTTTTCGCGGTGCAGATTTGTTTAAAAATGGAGTAGATCGAATTACAGGCGACTACATGGGAATATTAGCCACTGTAATCAATGCATTGGCAATGCGGGATATTTTTGACAAAAATAATTTGCCTAGTATCGTGATGTCAGCAATTCCAATGAATGGAATAGCTGTTCCATTTGATAGAAACAGAGCCATTTCTTATTTACAAAAAGGACGCATTGTTATTTTAGCAGGCGGCACAGGTAATCCATTGGTGACTACTGATTCAGCAATGAGTTTGCGTGGCGTAGAACTGAAGGCCGATATTTTGTTAAAGGCTACTAATGTGGATGGCGTGTATTCATCAGACCCAAGCAAAAATCCCTCTGCCAAGTTATATAAACATCTCACATATAAAGAAGCTTTAGCAAAAGAATTAGCCGTTATGGATTTATCAGCATTTTGCCAATGCAGAGACCATAACATGCGCCTTAGAATTTTTAATATGCGCAAATTTGGAGCTTTATTTAATATAGTTACAGGTGAAGATGAAGGAACTTTAGTTGAAACTGGAGAATAGGCAATGATAAATGAGATTACAAAAAACTCTGACAATAACATGAGAAAATGCGTAGACAATTTAAAACATGAATTGTCAAAGCTTCGAACTGGACGAGCACACCCGTCACTTGTAGAGCATATTGAAGTTGAATATTACGGTAACAAGACAACTCTTAATCACATAGCTTCTGTTACGGTAAGCGATCCAAGAACGTTATCGATTACTCCCTGGGAAAAAGCTATGATTAAACCGATAGAAAAAGCAATTATGGTTTCTGATTTAGGATTAAATCCCATGAGCGATTCCACAAGCGTGAGAATTCCATTGCCTCTGCTTACAGAAGAGCGCAGAAAAGATTTGGTTAAAGTAGTTAAGTCTACCGCGGAGCAATCCAGAGTAACAATAAGAAATATTCGTCGCGATGCCAATAACGCTCTAAAAGAACTTTTAAAAAAGAAAGAAATCAGTGAAGATGAAGAGCATAAAGCGCAAGACAATATACAAAAACTTACCGATAAATTTGTTGCTGAAACAGACAAGATTGCATCTGCAAAAGAGGCGGATTTGATGGAAGTGTAAAGAAAATTTTCTATTTTTCGTAAGTATTTGATTTTACTAAAGTTTTTTATTGCATGTTTTATTCGCCTTAAGGCGAATAACCGGTAGCCGCAGGCTTNNGTTTTTTTAATCGCAATTCTACACAGGCTAAAGCCTGCGGTTACCAAATCAATAAAACCAGAAAATATGAATTATTCAACAACGCCTTTTCATAGTACAGGTAACTGATTTCTGTATGGTTTTATAATAGTTTCACATCCTAATAAAAAAACATGGAAAAAAAAGAAATTGAAAAAATTCCAAAACATGTCGTTATAGTAATGGATGGCAATGGTCGCTGGGCGAAAAAACGCCATTTGCCGCGCATAGCAGGTCACAAGGTTGGTGCAGAAAGAGTTAGGGATGCGGTGAAGTTTTGTATTAAAAATAAAATAGAAGTTTTGACATTGTTTGCATTTAGTATGGAAAATTGGCAGCGTCCCAAAGAAGAAGTTAATTTCTTGATGGGCTTGTTTTTAAGGAAATTGAGTGAAGAAGTGAAAGAGCTTCATGAAAATAACGTGCAAATTTGTTTTATCGGCAATAGGATTTCTCTTGACGTTGATTTGCAAAAAGAGATGGAAGAAGCCGAAAAATTGACAGCATCGAATAGCGGGTTGAAGTTGGTGTTGGCGATAAATTATAGCGGACAATGGGATATTACTAACGCCGCAAAAAAAATTGCACAAAAAGTTTTAAGTGGACGATTGAGTTTAAATGACGTTACAGAACAGAAAATGGAAAGTAATATTTCTTTACATGGAATGCCTTCACCTGATTTATTCATCCGTACAAGCGGTGAGAAGCGTATAAGTAATTTTTTGTTGTGGCAATTGGCATATACGGAATTGTATTTTACAGATGTTTTATGGCCAGATTTCGACGAAAATGAATTCAAAAAAGCATTAGTTAATTTTTCGGCAAGAGAACGCCGATTTGGAAAAGTTTAGTAGAAATTTTAAGCAGGTTTCAAGAGGATATTGAATAATTTATGTTACTTTACCGAGTAATTACAGCATTTTTTCTGATAATTTTCGTTCTTTTAGGCATTTTCTTTTTGCCGATTAATTGGTTTGCTATTGTAGCTTCCTTGGTTATATTTGCAGCGGCATTAGAATATTCAATGATGTGGGAACACAACAAAATTGTTACGGTTTTATTTTTGTTATCTCTCTTGTGCATATTTTTAATTCTCGAGCTTTTGTCACCTATTGTTGCTTTGATTTCTGGTGTAATCTGGTGGTTAATTGTTCCATATTTCCTGGTATATTATTCCAAACACGAAAAAAACGTTTTGTCTGGAGTTGTCTTCAAGTGGTTTGTTGGTCTTTTTGTTTTTATTCCTTGTTTAGTGGGAATTATTGAGCTTCGAAAAATATTTGGCCCTGCGTTTCTTTTATATATATTGGTGGCAGTTTGGGCCGCTGATATTGGCGCTTATTTTGCTGGAAAATATTTTGGCGAACATAAACTTGCGGAGGCTATAAGTCCCAATAAAACAATGGAAGGAGTTGCCGGAGGCTTAATTTTTTCACTCATTATATCCGTGATTGGTGGTTTTATTTTGCCGTTACATGGAATACAATGGCTCTTGATAATAACACTTGTTATCGTTTCTTGCCTTTGGTCAATTATTGGGGATTTATTCGAAAGCATGTTGAAAAGGGATGCCAACATTAAAGATAGCGGTTGTCTGTTGCCTGGCCACGGAGGCATATATGATCGGATTGATAGCATTACTGCTGCCATTCCAATATTCACATTGGGATTAATGTTTTTTTTAAAGTAGGAAATTTAAAATATGGTTATAGCAAAGCGATTATTTACTCTTGTCTTTGGCTTGTTTTTTTTAGTATCAGTTGCCGAAGCGGAAATGGTTACAATCAAAAAGATACAAGTTGAGGGACTGCATAGAATAAGTTTGGGCACTTTTTTAAGCTATTTGCCGGTTAAAGAAGGCGATATGATAGATTCCGCAGAGACTCCAGATATTANNCTTTTTCAGTGACGTGGGATTATCAATACAAGGGAATGTTTTGCACGTTCAAGTCATTGAACGCGCTGTAATTAGTCAAATAAATATTTCCGGTAATGACAAAATTTCCAAAAAGCAGCTTTTATCGGCATTAAAAGATATCGGCCTTACTGAAGGGCAAGTATTGGACAGTGCACTTTTAAGCGGATTAGAGCAAGCACTAGTGCAGCAATATTATAATTTAGGTTACTACAATGTAAAAATTCAGGTCAATACTGTCCAGGATAAAAACAATAGCATTACGTTAAATATTAAAATTGACGAGGGCCCGGCAGCAAAGATAACGAAGATAAGCATTATAGGCAATAAAGCTTTCGATGAAGATACGTTGTTAAAAAATTTCAGTTTAGGTACTTCAATATGGTGGAAACCATGGAGCGATCGGGATCAATATTCGCGGGAAAAGTTGGATGCGGATTTAGAGCGATTGCATTCATATTACATGGACAGAGGCTATTTGAGATTTAAAATTGATTCGGCGCAAGTTTCCATAACACCTGATAAAAAACATATTTATGTTGTGGTACATGTTACAGAGAGCGGTGTCTATCACATTAGCGGCGTTAATTTAACAGGTAATTTTGTAGGCAAGAGAGAAGAGATTCTCAAAGCTATTAAAGTTAAAAGCGGTGATTTATTTTCCAGGGAGGCAATTGTAAGCTCTAATGCTGATATAGCTAAAGTAATTGGTGACGTAGGATATGCAATGCCAAATATTAAAGCTGAACCGGTAATTGATGATACAAATAAAACAATTTTTATTAAATTCAACGTTGATCCAGGCCGTAAAGTGTACGTGCGGCGCATTAATTTTGCCGGAAATGATAAAACAAATGAATACGTTTTACGCAGAGAAATGCGCCAACAGGAAGGTGGCCTATATTCCTTATCGAAAGTAAACGAATCAAAGCGCCGCCTGGCAATGCTCGGTTATCTACAAGATGTAGATGTCAAAACTGAGCCTGTTCCCGGTCGCTCCGATGAAGTTGATTTATTGTATAAAGTCAAAGAATCTTCATCTGCAGTTGCGAGGTTTCAAGCAGGGTACTCTACAACCGACGGCCTTATTTATGGAGCCAGTTTTGATGAGCAAAATATATTTGGCACCGGCAAGCGCGTAGGCGTGCAGTTTGATAATAGTTCTTCAAATCAAACTTACAGCCTTAATTATTATAATCCATACTACACTGAGAACAACGTTAGTTTGAAATTATCTGCTTTCGCACAACTTACCAATGCCAGCAATGCTGACGTTAGTTCTTATAAAACAAATGTTTATGGAGCATCTGCGGTTTATGGCATACCATTATCAGATTATAACCGCTTTAATGTTGGATATGGTTACGAATATACAGATTTATCTACTGAATCAAATAGCCCGGTAGAGGTTTCTGATTTCGTCAAAGAAAATGGTGAACATTTTAATGAGCTAAAATTAATTTTAGGATGGATGTACAATAAATTAGACCGAGCTATTTTTACTACAGAAGGTTTTGCTCAGTCGGTTAGTGCAGATATTTATGTACCACCGACCAGTGATGATCTATCTTATTATGAAGCAACGTATAATGCACTCTGGTATAAACCTTTGATAAAAGGATTTATATTCCATGCCAAAACAAAAATTGGATATGGTAATGGTTATGGCGGCACAAGCAGCTTACCTTTTTATAAAAACTTTTATTTAGGCGGTATTAACTCCCTTCGCGGTTTTGAAGGCAATAGTATTGGTCCAAAAGATTCTAACGGCGATCCTTTAGGAGGCGCCGTAGTTGAAAGCGTTACGGCTTCCATTATTTTACCTCAATTTTTAGGAGATAGTTTTAGGACATCAGTTTTCCTTGATGCTGGTAATGTTTACGACAAGGACTTTGCTTTATCTCAAATTCGAAGTTCAGTAGGTCTTGCATTTGAGTGGCGGTCTCCTATTGGGCCAATATCATTTAGTTTGGCAGAACCTTTGGCTTCTTATGGGGATTCAACACAATTGTTTGACTTTAGCGTAGGAACGAGTTTTTA
Source organism: Coxiellaceae bacterium (assembly GCA_003142435.1). GTDB lineage: Bacteria > Pseudomonadota > Gammaproteobacteria > UBA9339 > UBA9339 > FEN-1226. Next base: position 13,625 of record PLMI01000081.1, read on the forward strand.
ATATACGCCGATGATTTATTAAACAGCGCCAATATTGAATTGTTTACAAAAGATTTGTATTGTATAATTGCTTTATTTGGCACATCTTTTGTTTCTTGTTGCTCTTTTGTTATTTATGCATACAATTAATACTTAAGGGTAGTTATTTATAAAAAAATTGGAGATTAATGAATATGAAAAAATTGTATTTGGCCGTTACAGGATTGTCATTGTTGTTAGGAGCGGGTTCTGCATTTGCTGATTTGAAAGTTGGCGTTGTAGATTTACAAAAGGTTTTAACAACCTCTCCCCAGGTAATTGCTGCAAGAAATAGTTTAGTTGCAAAATTTGATCCAACTAAAAAGGAAATTGCTGCTCAACAAAAAACTTTACGTGATGATTTTGACAAACTTTCAAAGAATAAAGCAGTTATGAAAGATGAAGAGCGCAAAACTCTTGAGGCTAAAATTGACGATGAGCAAAAGAAGTTACGTACGGTAGCAATGGATTTTGAACAAAAATTTGGCCAGGAAGAAGAAAAAACAATGCAGGAAGTAACCAAGAAAATTCAAGTTGTGGTTGACAAGTTTGCTGCTGAGCAAAAATATGACCTTATCATAGCAAAAGGAGCAACAGCCTATAACAACCCATCCTTCGATGTTACTGATAAAGTAATTGCCGCGCTTAAAGCAGCTAAGTAAAAATGAGCCAGCGTAGCATTATCTATTTGGGCACACATGAGTTGTGCCCTTTTTTTAGGGTAACTATGTAGGTCTTCATGGAAACGCCCACTAACGGCCAAATTTTGATGAAAAATCTCCTCAAAATGCTCACATATGTAACTATATGCTGCGCTTTTTCGTCCATTTTTCATCAAAATTTGTCGCGTTATCGGACGTTTGTGATTATGCGACCGTAAGTACGGCGGAACTACTTTTTAGGTGTTTACAAATATGGCTGAAAATAGCATTACTTTAAAACAATTAGCAGATTTCTTACAAGTTGAGTTACAGGGAGAAGGCGATTGTGCAATCACACGCATAGCTCCGCTAAACAAAGCGCAAAAAGGGGAAATAAGCTTTTTGGAAAGTAAGGAATATTGCAAATATTTAAATACTACTGAAGCTTCTGCCATTATCTTGACCCAAGAATTTTCTAAGCTGGTCCCAAATAAAAACTTATTAATAACTAAAAACCCTTATTTGGCTTATGCCAAAATTTCCTCTTTATTTGACAATTCGCCAAAACCCGTTTTGGGAATCCATGACACTGTAATAATTGGCAAGAATTGCGAAATAGATTCTACTGTTTCTATAGGCCCAAGATGCGTTATTGGAAATAACGTCAAAATTGGAAAAAATGTAGAATTGGGCCCTTTATGTGTTCTTGGAGACGACGTGGGTATTGGGGATCACAGTAAATTATATGCAAACGTCAACGTTTACTATAAAGTCGCAATTGGACAGCGGGTAATAATTCATAGCGGAGTTATAATTGGTTCTGATGGGTTTGGCATGGTCAATGATAAAGGCGTTTGGCATAAAATCCATCAGCTTGGTGGCGTTGTTATTGGAGATGACGTTGAAATTGGTGCAAATACGGTGATTGATAGAGGGGCTTTGGATAATACAATTATTGAAAATGGTGTTAAGTTAGATAACTTAATTCAGGTTGCGCATAACGTTTTTATCGGCGCTCATACTGCTATAGCCGGTTGTGTAGGCATAGCGGGCAGTGCTAAAATTGGCAAGCATTGCATGATAGGAGGAGGCGCTGGAATTAATGGGCATATAGAAATTGCCGATGGGACAATAATTACTGCGCGATGCGCAATCCATAAGTCAATAACAGAATCAGGTGGAATTTATGCCGGAGCTATTCCTGGAATGCCTCATAAATCTTGGTGGCGCATATTACATCGCATATTAAAATTAGACGAGCTGTTTCAACGTGTAAGCAAACTGGAGAAAAAAGAAAATGAGTGACGTGCTAAATATTAGTGAAATTAAAAGTTATTTGCCACACCGATATCCATTTTTGATGGTAGATAGAGTTTTAAAATATGAAGAAGGCAAATCCATTGAGGCAATCAAAAACGTAACAGCAAACGAGGAATTTTTTTTAGGGCATTTCCCTCTATTTTCGGTAATGCCTGGGGTCTTAATTCTAGAGGCTTTAGCTCAAACTGCTGGCTTATTATATTTTCTTACAACAAAAACCAAAGCCGATGACAATACTTTATTTCTTTTTGCTGGTATCGACGAAGCCCGTTTTAAACAAGCAGTAGTTCCAGGTGACCAATTGCATTTACACGCTGAAATGGTGAAAAACAAATTAGATATTTGGGTTTTTAATGTAAAGGCAATGATTGATGGCAAAATTGCCTGTTCAGCCACCATTAAAGTTGCAAAAGTTGCAAAAGGAGCGATGTGAAATGATTGATTCTAGAGCAATAATCGAGCCTGGCGCAAAAATTGCAAATAATGTTGAAATTGGCCCATTTTCTATAATAGGAAAAGACGTTGAAATTGGTGAAGGCACGCAAATTGGTCCTCATGTGGTAATTGAAGGGCATACAAAAATAGGAAAAAACAACAAATTTTATCAATTTGCCTGCATTGGCGGCGTACCGCAGCATAAAAAATATGCCGGCGAAGACACCTTAACTGAAATTGGCGACGAAAACGTATTCAGGGAATTTTGCACTATTCATCGGGGAACTATACAAGGGCGCGGCGTGACAAAAATTGGCAATGGAAATTTCATTATGAATTATGTGCATATTGCACATGATTGTGTTATTGGCAATGAAACTATTTTTACTAACAATGCTTCCTTAGCAGGCCATGTTGTTGTTGGTAACTATGTTAACTTAGGCGGTTTTGCCAAAGTAGTACAGTTTTGTACTTTGGGGGATTACTGCTTTGTTGCAGGCGCAACAGATATTGCAAAAGATGTGCCGCCATATTTATTGGTTGGCGGATATTATGAACATTTGAAAATATATGGATTAAATACCATAGGTTTGAAACGGCATGGGTTTAGCGAGGAAACTTTGAAATATTTGGATATGGCGTATCAAATTATTTATCGTCAAAATTTAACTACACAACAAGCTATACCAGAATTAGAAAAACTTGTACCGCAATGTAAAGAGGTGCAGCTGTTTATTGATATGCTGAGAAATTCTAAAAGAGGAATAATTAGAAAATAAAGTAAAATACGTAACTATTTGATTTTATTAACTTTTTTTATTGCATGTTTTTATTCACTTTCATTTTATGAAAGTGAATAAACCCGCCGTAGCTTTAGCGAAGGAGGGTTGTAATTGACTAAATAATATTTTCGTGTTTTGTGCAACAGAATTAATTTGTAAATTTCTAACCGGTAGTCGCAGGTTTTAGCCTGCGTTTTTTAAACGCAATGTTACGCAAGCTAAAGCTTGCGGCTACCAAATCATAAAAGCAGAAAATACAAATTATTCAACAACGCCTTTTATGAGCGCAGCCCCGTGAAAAAGGGTTGGCAATACTCTAATTTTAACGAAGCATTTTATAGGGAATAAATATGTCATCTAAAAACACAAATGAATTGTCTTATACAAAACTGCGCCGCTATTGTGACGCATCTGAATTTAAATTTTCCACCACAGAAAAATTAAGTGCTTTAAATAAAATTATTGGTCAGGACCGCGCCATGCATGCACTTGCATTTGGCGTGAATATTACAAGCCATAATTATCACATTTATGCATTGGGGCCGGTTGGAACTGGTAAGTTTACCATCATTAAAAAGCTTTTAAACAAAATAGCGGTAGATAAAAACGTTCCAGATGACTGGCTATATGTTAACAACTTTGAAAATCGCGATAAGCCAAAAGCATTGCGGCTGCCAGCCGGAAAAGGGCATGAGTTTCGTGATGATATTGACCAAATGGTGGAAGAGCTTAAAACAGGAGTTCCTAAAGCTTTTGAAAGTAAAGAGTACGAAAAAGACCACGAAAAAATTGAGCAAGATTTTCAAAAACAAATAAAGGATTTATTGCAGGCTTTAGAGAAAGCGGTTTCCGATGAAGGATTTGTTTTGGTGCAAACAACTCATGGCATGGCTGTTTTTCCAGTTATAAACGATAAAATTTTAACGCCTGATCAGTACAATGAACTTGATGAAAAGAAGCGAAGCAAATTAGAAAAGGAACAGGAAGAGCTGCAGGCAAAAATGCGTGAGGTCTTACGCAAGGTAGAGCAACTGCAAAAAGAGGAAAAAGAACGGATCAGGGATTTAGACAGAAGAGTGGTTGGCTATTCCGTAGACCATTTGGTTGATGACCTCAAAAATAAATATTCAGATTATCCTGCAGTCGTTAAGTTTTTAGCGGAATCCAGGGCTTATTTGATGAAAAATGTTGGAGCCTTCAAGCAAATAAAACAAATGGAGCAGTTGTCTAATATGCAGAAGGTGGCTATCAATATGTCAGCTGGAGGAAGCCAAGAAATATCTTTTGATGAATACAAAGTTAATCTTGTTGTTGACAACAAAGAAACCAAAGGGGCTCCTGTTATCATTGAGAAAAATCCAATTGGCCCTAATTTAATTGGACGCATAGAACAACAAGGGTGGTTTGGAACTTTGGTTACAAATTTTAGGATGATTAAAGGCGGTTCCCTACACCGTGCAAATGGCGGATATTTGTTAATAGATGCATTGGAACTATTACAAAGGCCATTATCCTGGGATATTCTGAAAAGGTCTTTGAAAAATCGAGAAATAGCGACAGAAAGCATGAGCGAAGCGCTTGGCGTTTTTATGACAAGGACTCTTGAGCCGGAACCAATTCCATTAGATTTGAAAGTAATTTTTATCGGCAGTCCATTAATTTACTATTTGCTGTTGCAATGGGATCCAGATTTTAAAGAGCTTTTTAAAGTTAAAGCTGATTTTGAAGTGAGAATGAATTGGGAGAAGGACGCATTAAAAGAATATTCTCACTTTATTGGCGCAATTTGCCGTGAGGAGAATTTAAAACATTTTTCACCTTCTGGAGTTGCAAAAGTAGTTGAGCACGGGGCAAGAGATGTAGAACATCAGCAAAAACTTTCTACCAAATTTGGCGATATTGTAGATTTAGTTCGACAATCAAGTTATTGGGCTGAAAAGAATGGACATAATGTAGTCGACAATAAAGACGTTGAACAAGCTCTCGAGGAACAAATATATCGTTCAAACAGCATAGAAAAACATATTCAAGAATATATCGAGGACGGCAGTATTTTGCTTGATACAACAGGTAAAGTCGTTGGTCAAATCAACGGACTTTCGGTATTGTCATTGGGTGATTACAGCTTTGGTAAACCATCTCGAATTACTGTTCGAACATTTATGGGACACGAGGGAGTGGTACACATTGATCGCGAGGTAAACTTAGGCGGGCGAATTCACAATAAAGGGGCAATGATACTTACTGGATATTTAGGCGGAAAATTTGCTCTGAACATTCCAATGGTATTTTCAGCGACAATAACTTTTGAACAGCTTTATGAAGAAGTCGAAGGCGATAGCGCTTCTTCTGTGGAAATGTATGCATTGCTTTCGAGTTTGTCTGAACTGCCTATTCGTCAAGATTTGGCCGTTACTGGCTCTGTTAATCAACGCGGTGAAATTCAGCCTATTGGAGGAGTTAACGATAAAATAGAAGGCTTTTTCCAGGCTTGCAAAATAAAAGGATTTACTGGAACTCAAGGTGTAGTTATTCCGCACCAAAATGTTCGTAATTTAATGCTGCATGAATATGTTGTCGAAGCAGTTAAGAAAGGAAAATTTCATATTTATGCGGTAAAGACAATCGATGAGGGTATCGAGCTGCTTACTGGAAAACCGGCAGGCCATATTAAGGCTGATGGTACTTATCCTAAAAATACTGTGAATGCGTTAGTACAAGCGAAAATTGAACAGTTTGCTGAGAAGGCTAAAAAGTTTGCACTTAAACCGGCGGCGGTATCACCGAGGAAAAAGAGAAAGTAATGAATTAAAATCTACCCGTGCTGATAATTTTTGAAAGCGTACGAAAAGATATATAGCGCTTACCGCTATACCCAAAATAAAACCTACCCATAAGCCTTCTCCGCCAAGGTTCCAGATTTTGCCGAATAAAAAGGCAAGCGGCAATCCGATTATCCAATATCCAAGAATGCTTGAGTACATATTGCTTTTGGTGTCCTTTAAACCGCGTAAAGCTCCGGCAGTAACGTTCAGTATACCATCAAATAAAACCAAAACGGCGACCGCTGTAAGAAAATGTTTAGTATAAAAAATAATATTGCGGTTAT
>PLMI01000174.1 GCA_003142435.1 Coxiellaceae bacterium
TCCTGGAATCGGCAAATCAACGCTATTGCTGCAGGCTTTATGCAATTTAAGCACAAAACACGCAGTTTTATACGTAACCGGCGAAGAATCAATGCAACAAATTGCCATGCGTGCAAATCGCCTGGAACTTCCAACTGAAAATTTACGTTTATTAGCTGAAACAAGTGTTGAGCGTATTGTTACATCAGCAGAAAAAGAACGGCCGCAAGTTATGGTCATTGATTCTATTCAAACCATGTATACTGATGTTCTGCAATCTGCTCCAGGAGGAGTAAGCCAAGTGCGGGAAAGCGCTGCACAACTTGTGCGCTATGCCAAACAGGCAAATGTGGCTTTATTTATCGTAGGCCATGTAACAAAGGAAGGGACTTTGGCGGGGCCCAGAGTATTAGAACACATGGTTGATTCTGTGCTTTACTTCGAGGGTGAAAGAGACAGCCGCTATCGGGTCATTCGTGCTACGAAAAATCGATTCGGAGCAGTAAATGAACTTGGCGTATTCGGCATGACGGACAAAGGCCTTAAAGAAATAAATAATCCATCTTCGATTTTTTTATCCAGTTATTCGAGCAAAGTGTCAGGAAGTTCTGTAATTGTTACTTGGGAGGGGAGCCGGCCTCTTTTAGTTGAAGTTCAAGCGTTAGTAGATCATAGTTATTTAACTAATCCAAAACGAATAACTGTTGGTTTAGATCAAAACAGGCTTGCCATGCTGCTTGCAATCTTGCATCGCCATGGAAGCATTAAAACTTATGATCAAGACGTTTTTGTTAACGTGGTTGGCGGAGTAAAAGTTACGGAAACCGCGGCTGATTTGCCGGTATTGCTTGCTATTTTATCGAGCATGCGCAATAAGCCTCTGCCTGAAGGATTGATAGTGTTTGGTGAAGTTGGTTTGGCAGGAGAAATTCGCCCGGTGCAAAGCGGTCAGGAACGCATTAAAGCTGCTATAAAACATGGCTTTAAAATGGCAATTGTACCCAAAGCCAATGCGCCCAAAAAACAATTCTCTGAAATTGACATTATTGGCGTTGATAATTTATTTGCGGCCATTGGCGCTTGCAGGTAAAATTTAGGGTTTGCTGACATTTCTACTAAGCTGGTCGCAATTCATTGATTTTCTGCGCTCCGCTGCTCACATATTTTCAACATATGCTGTGCTGCGGTGCTCAAAAATCAATGAATTGCACCTCAGCTTAGCGAAATGTTAACAAACCCAATTTCATAACTAAAAAATGTAAATTTATGTATAACAAACACAATGACCTAGCTACATTTGATCCTGAAATCTGGAATGCAATTCAAGGCGAAACTTTGCGCCAGGAGGAACATATTGAATTAATTGCTTCAGAAAATTACGCAAGCCAACAGGTGTTGCAGGCACAAGGTTCAGTTTTAACCAACAAATATGCGGAAGGATATCCAGGAAAACGCTATTATGGCGGTTGTGAATACGTCGATATAGTAGAAAATCTGTGCATTGAGAGAGCCAAAAAACTTTTCAATGCTGATTATGCAAATGTGCAGCCGCATTCAGGTTCACAAGCAAACGCTGCAGTTTATGCGGCGTTGTTGCAGCCAGGTGATACGTTTTTGGGCATGAGCTTACATGAAGGAGGCCACCTCACACATGGCTCAAGTGTAAGCTTTTCGGGGAGAGTGTATAAAGCTATCCAATATGGCCTCGACGCAAAAACCGAAGAAATTGATTACGATCATGTAGAAAAACTTGCAAAAGAGCATAATCCAAAAATGATAATGACAGGTTTTTCCGCTTACTCAAGAATTGTGGATTGGCAAAGGTTTCGCAAAATAGCAGACGAAGTTGGCGCATATTTAGTTGCTGATATTGCCCATGTCGCGGGGCTGATTGCTTGTGGTTTATATCCTTCACCAGTGCAAATAGCCGACGTAACAACGACAACAACGCACAAAACACTGAGGGGCCCAAGAGGCGGCATGATTCTTGCCAAAGCAAATCCCGAATTAGAGAAAAAATTGAACTTTGCCATTTTCCCTTATTCGCAGGGAGGACCACTTATGCACGTTATTGCTGCAAAAGCTGTGGCATTTAAAGAAGCTCTACAACCTGATTTCAAAACTTATCAAGAACAAGTCATGAAGAATGCTAAAGCAATGGTAGAAGTTTTTCTCGACCGCGGTTTTGAAATTGTGTCAGGTAAAACAGAAAACCATTTGTTTTTGTTGAACTTAATAGCGAAAAATATTACTGGGCAAGAAGCTTCGCTTGCATTGGCGCAAGCGAACATTACAGTAAATAAAAATTCTGTTCCCAATGATCCAAAACCGCCGATGATTACGAGTGGTTTACGGCTTGGGACTCCAGCTATCACAACACGCGGTTTTAAAGAAAAAGAAGCTTCAGAAATTAGTAATTGGATTTGTGATATTTTGGATAACATCGGCGACGTCAACAAAATAGCTACAATAAAACAGAACGCATTGGCGCTATGCAAAAAATTTCCTGTTTATAAAAATGAATAAAATAGTGAACGACATAAATGAAGAAAAAATAAAACCATCAATGCGACACAAAGCTCGCAGTTTAGCTTTGCAGGCTTTATATCAATGGCATATAACTCATGATTCTATTAACCTTATTGAAGCACAATTTTTAAAAGAAGCTAATCCTAAAAAAGTTGATGTAGAATACTTTTCCGAACTGGTTCATGGCGTAGTAAATAACATTGAAATCATAACCAATGAAATGACGCCAATTTTAGACCGCAGTATTGATGAATTAAATGCTGTTGAACTCTCTATATTGAGACTTTCTATTTTTGAGCTTATTAAATGTTTAGATATTCCTTACAAAGTAATTATTAATGAAGCTTTGGAATTAACTAAAAGTTTCGGCTCTAATGAAGGCTTTAAATATGTAAATGGCATTTTGGATAAAATAGCAAAAAAATTGCGCAAACACGAAATACTCGGCTGATTTATGCTCGCAGCAATCAGGGATTTCCGCTAAAAGAGTATATTTCTATGATACGTTTAAATTATATTACCATTTTAGTTAAGCAAATATGCTCTGAGATGCTAACGCGTAAATTACGTTCATTTCTGGCTATTTTCTGCATCGCCTGGGGAACAATTACTGTAGTTTTGTTATTGGCCTTAAGTAACGGTTTTGAATTCGCAAGCAAAAAAAATATGATGAACGTAGTCGATAACGCTTTTTTTGTTTTGCCATCTAAAACCAGCAAACAATATAGGGGATTACCAAAGGGACGCAGAATTTTTATCAAATCAGATGATGTCATGGATATCCCAAAGAATCTTCCTGATGTAGAAGCAGCAACTCCTTTTATGTTTGATACTCATGATGTTGCATATCACAATAAGCAAATTCAAAAGGAAATTTACGGAGTTTCCGCAGACTTTATAAATCTGAGAAAATTGAGTTTAGAAAAAAACAGTAGATTCTTCTCTCAGCAAGAATGCAATAAATCAAGCAGGGTAGCTATAATCGGAAATAAACTAAAAGATAATATTTTTGGAACAAATAGTGCGTTGGGGAAAAACATTGTTATAGATGATATACAATATACAATTATAGGAACAGTAGAAAAGCCGGGAAGAAATACTGATAATCGTTATGACGACGCTGTAATTATTCCCTATAAAACTTTTGTTACCAATTGGGGGGACGTTAACTTAAAATTCTTTATAGTTGTTGCCAAATCTAATATCGATCCTTACTTAATGCAAGTTTCCCTAATTAAATATCTTTCTTTTAAATATCGTTTTGATATAACAGATAAAACAGCAGTACAAATCTACAGCAGTTATAAAATCTCACAGTTCATTTCCTGGTTTCTTATTGGCATAAAAATATTTTTAGGAATTTGTGGTACTTTAACTCTTGGTGTAGGCAGCCTTGGCACTGCAAATATAATGTTTTTAATAGTTACTGAAAGAACCAGGGAAATTGGATTAAGGAAGGCATTGGGCGCTCGCAATTGGCATATCCTTTTGCAAATTCTATTAGAAACTTTGATAATCATTGTTTTAGGCGGCGCTATTGGCTTTCTGATATCCATTTTAATAACCTCAATTCTACAGGTCATTTCTTTGCCTGATTGGCTAGGTGTGCCAAGTATTTCCGGCACAGTTGTTTTCACTGTTATTCTCATCCTTGGAACACTTGGTCTTTTATCGGGTTATTTCCCAGCAAGACGGGCTGCCAAAATGGATCCTGTAGTAGCGTTAATGCGATAACCACTGGTGTAAAATGTCATTCGATAACCCCGCCGCCAAGACATTCTTCATCAACATAAAAAACAACTGATTGTCCGGGAGTTATAGCCCATTGCGCGATTACAAAATCTACTTGATATTTTTTATCATCAATTTTTGTAACAGTGCAATCCTGATCCTGCTGCCGATAACGAATTTTAGCCTTACAAATTAACGGAAAAACTGGTTCATTGTTTATTATCCAATTGACATCATGACAAGTTAAAGTTTTTGCTAAAAGGAAAGGGTGATTATGATCTTGTGATACTATTAATTTATTGTTTTTGCTATCTTTCTTAACTACATACCAAGGAGCTTCTTTACCATTTTTTTGCCCTCCAACTCTCAAACCTTTGCGCTGGCCTAAAGTATAAAACATAATGCCATCATGTTTTCCAATGACTTTTCCTTCCGTAGTAATAATTTCTCCCGGCTTTGTTAATAAATACTCATTGAGAAAATTTTTGAACTTTTTCTCGCCAATAAAACATATTCCAGTGCTATCTTTTTTCTTACAGTTACAAAATCCGGCTTGTTCTGCTATTTCCCGTACTTCTGTTTTCTTTAGGTCGCCAATTGGAAAAAGCGACTTAGATAGCTGATTTTGATTTAACGCATATAAAAAGTAACTTTGGTCTTTATTTGTGTCTATTCCTTTGAGAAGGCAAAACTTTCCATTTCTGTTTGTTATGCGAGCATAATGTCCTGTCGCTATCATTTCTGCACCTATTGATTTTGCATAATCTAAAAATGCTCGGAACTTTATCTCTTTGTTGCATAAGATATCTGGGTTTGGCGTCCTGCCTGCTGCATATTCATCAAGTAAATGCTGGAATACTTTTTGCCAATACTCTTTGGAAAAGTTAACCAGATGAAGTGGAATTTTAAGCTGGTCACAAACCAACTTCGCATCCTGAAAATCTTTATCAGCAGAGCAGGAGGAGTCGGCCCAATCCTCTTCCCAATTGCGCATAAACACGGCTTCCACATCATAATCTTGTTTTTGCAAAATTAAAGCAGCAACGGAGGAATCTACACCTCCGGATATTCCTATAATTATTTTTTGCTTTTTATTCATTAGAGAAAATGAAAGGGTTCAAGAGTAATTTTTAACTTGCGGAATTTATTTTATGAGTTTGAACTGAAAAGCCATTATCTTGGTAATATTTATAATGTTGACGTGATTTCTTTTTCACTTCCGCATCATTAAAAACCACTTCAATAATGTGCGCAAATTCATTATAAAATAAAGGAATTTCATACGCCAAATTAAGCAAAACATCGCTTTGCTCCTGGGGAGGCTTAACACAGCCAATCAAAACAGGAGATGCCATTTGGTCAAGTGATTGCCCTAAGCTAAATATTTCATGAGGAATGAAACTTATATCTTTAAAAGTCCAAAGCTGTGTATTGATA
>PLMI01000136.1 GCA_003142435.1 Coxiellaceae bacterium
TTATGAGTGAATTTAAACGTAAGTGAAGTTGATTAATTAATATACTTCTAGACAATGCGTCTAGAGCTTCGGGAATCTTGCTTTCTTGTAATAATACTAAGCCTGAAAAAAATTGAGTTTCTGCATATTCTGCAAGATTTTTTCTAAGCTCATCAATTTTTCTGCTATCCGGGGAAGGGTCGCTAAATTGTTTTATAATCTCTGCGACTTTTAGTTGAGGATTAGGTTCAACCGTCAGGCATTGGGTTTCAGAATATGAGATATATTCCTTTAAAATCTTGATTTCATCATCATGAAGACGGAGTTTTATGTGTTGGTGGAAAATAGCAGTAATTTTCCAATTTATCAATTGGATGTTTAATGGGTTTTCACCTAATAGACCCATAATCTTTGGCAGAACATCTTGTGTAGTAAAGAAAATTTCATTACTTGAGAGACCAATATATAATTTACTAAATTCTCTAGCGATGAAAGTAAGATTATCGAATGAATCTTGCTGCGATTTTAAAAATAATTGTAAATTACGAAATAGTTGCGAAATAGTGAGAATGGTATTTTTTGAGTACTCTAAAAGACAAGAAAGGATGATTATTTTTTTTTCATCATCGTATTCTGAAGAGCGAAGGAAATTGGTTATCTCGGCAAGCAAACTAGTTATTCCTAAGCGTAAACTGTCTGTAGAAGAGAAGGATTTTTCGTCAACAATTTTTCGTTTATTTATAATAGAGTCAAGCTTCGCGTAAAGCTGAATAAATTTTTGTGGTATCCCTTTGCTTAAAAGGGGGAATTTTTGTGGCACTCCTTTATTTAAAAGGGAAAGATTTTCAGTTAAAAAATATCTTTTTACAATTTGATTGTTAATATGTCGTTCAATGACATAAAAATAATTTGCATAAAATTTTAGATATTCTTTATATCGTTGCTGTATTTCTAAATCCTCTTTGAAAAAAGGTTGNNGGATATCTTTGAAAAATTCCACGATTTAAAATATCTTTTATCTGGGTTTCTATTTTTGGTATTCGCTCTTTATTTTTTGAACTGAAATAGAAATAAGTCTGTATCGTATCAAATGTAGAAGAATCGATTTCAACTTCTTTCTTTGAGAGGATTTCATCCAATTTTTTACTTGGACTATTCATATATCCTTGCTGTAATCCCCAATCCTCTTTGAAAAAAGGTTGGCTGGCGCATTTATCGAGTAACTCCAAAATTCTCATGGACATTGGTTGCGGATATCTTTGAAAAATTCCACAATTTAACATGTCTTTTATCTGATCTTCTATTCGTGGGATGCGCTCTTTATTTTCGCTGAAATAGAAATAATCCTGTATTGCATCAGATATAAAAGGATCGATTTCAACTTTTTGGTCTGCGAGAATTTTATCAAATCTCTCACTTAGACTTTCCATGTCTTCTTTAGTTATATCTTCAGTAATTGATGGTGGACTTTGTGTTGTAGAAGGTGCGCTTGTTCGGTGCATAATTATTAATTTTTTATTTTATGGTTATTATTAATTTTTTATTTACAATTATAATATTAGAAACACATTATAATTAGTTTAATATGGTTTTTGCAATACTTTAATTTGCACAAAAAGGCGTTTTTTCAGGAAATACCCGTTGATTTTTCTGCAAAAATTTGGTATATATTATCAAAAAATAGTAATTTCCTGTTTAACAATGAGGGCATAAATATCAGTTCCGAAAGAAATAACAAAAAAACGCGTGTCAACAAACAGATACGGTCGAGGACCATTAGATTGATTGGCGTACAAGGAGAGCAGGTTGGAATAGTTGATCTTGAAAATGCTTTGCGGCAGTCAGAAGAAGTCGGCTTAGACCTTGTGGAAATTTCACCAAATGCTGATCCTCCCGTTTGCCGTATTATGGATTATGGGAAATATTTGTTTGAGCTTGGCAAGAAGCAAAAGAAAAAGCCAAAACATACCATGCAGGTTAAAGAAGTTAAATTACGCCCCGTTACTGAAATGGGCGATTACATGGTAAAAATCCGTAAGGCGATTGAGTTTTTAAAAGAGGGTAATAAAGTTAAATTTACAGTGCGTTTTCGTGGTCGCGAGATGTCGTACCAAAATTTAGGTACTGATATTTTAAAACGAATAGAGAATGACTTGCTTGAATATGGTAGTATTGAGCAACAAGCTAAATTGGAAGGTCGACAAATGGTTATGATTGTTGGGCCAGTTAAAAAGTGATTAAAAAATAAATAATTTGAATATTTGTTGTGTTAGGAGTAGAGAAAAATGCCAAAAATGAAAACAAAAAGTGGTGCTAGTAAAAGATTAAAAGTTACTGGTTCAGGCAAAATAAAGCGTAAGCGGGCTTTTAGGGCGCATCTTTTAACTAAAAAAAGCAGTAAAAGTAAAAGGCACCTGGCGACAAGCAGATTAATTGCGGTACACAAACGTGATGAGAAATCTGCGAAAAAGATGTTGAAAATATTGTAATTAAGAAAATTTAGGGGCTGTAAAAGAGAAGGTAATAAATTGCTTTCCCCCTGTTTATGGCGCAAAAATTTTTTTGTGCTTGTATAACTAAAAATAAAAAAATTGGAGAATTTCAATGCCAAGAGTTAAACGTGGTGTTCGTGCACATGCCCGCCATAAGAAAATTTTAAAAAAAGCTAAAGGGTATTATGGTGCCCGTAGCAGAATCTTTCGTGCAGCTAAGCAAGCAGTAATTAAAGCTGGCCAATATGCATTTCGTGACCGTCGTCAAAAAAAACGTCAATTTAGGGCACTATGGATTATTCGAATCAATGCTGCTGTAAGGCAAAATGGCATGTCTTATAGCCGATTTATGAATGGTTTGAAAAAAGCTGGAATTGAAATCGACAGAAAAATTCTTGCGGATTTAGCGGTGTCAGATAAAACAGCTTTTAAAGCGATAGTAGATAAAATTAAGGATCTTAAATAAAGAGAAATGCTTGCCGTTGTTGAATAATTCGTATTTGTGTTTTTTTTGATTTGGTAGCCGCAGGCTTTAGTCTGCGTTTTTTTAATCGCAATACTACGCAGGCAAAAGCCTGCGGCTACCAGTTAGAAATTTACAAATCAAGTAAATAGTTTTCACGGTACAAAATGAGCGTTTCCAGGGAAGCATTTGAGCGCTTACTTTATTTTTAAAATATGATTCACCTAAACATAGATAATCTTTGCTCTGAAGCAATTATTGCAGTTGAATCCGTGAATGATTTGCATTCACTGGAGCAAATTCATGTGCACTATTTGGGCAAAAAAGGGAAGTTAACTGAAATTTTAAAATCACTTTCTTCTTTTTCTGCTGATGAACGTCCTAAAGTCGGGCAAATAGTAAATTCTGCAAAGGAAAAACTGCTGCAAATAATAAAAGAACGTGAGAATTATTTAAAACTTCGTGCGCTTGAGGCAAGTTTGGCAAAAGAGGCTATCGACATTACTTTACCAGGCCGCGGCCAGGGAGCAGGCAGCATTCATCCTGTAACAAAAGTGAGAAAATCTCTAGAGATGTTTTTTACTTCTTTGGGTTTTTCGATAGCGGAAGGACCGGAAATTGAAGACGAATACCATAACTTCACGGCCTTAAATATTCCAAAGCATCATCCTGCGCGAGCAGCTCATGATACATTTTATTTTGACGATGGCTCACTATTACGTACACATACCTCTCCAGTTCAAATACGCGCCATGCACGGGCAGACGCCGCCAATAAAAATAATCGCCCCTGGAAGAGTTTATCGATGTGATTACGATGCTACTCACTCGCCCATGTTCAATCAACTAGAAGTTTTTATGATTGATGAAAACATCAATTTTGCAAATCTTAAGTGGTTGCTTTATCAAATGCTGGAATATTTTTTTGACAAAAAAGTTGAAATTAGATTTAGGCCATCTTATTTTTCTTTTACTGAGCCTTCCGCAGAGGTGGATTTAGCTTGGGAGCTGGATGGGCAGACTAAATGGCTTGAAATTTTAGGATGCGGTATGATCCATCCCAATGTTTTAAAGGAATGCGGCATAGATAGCGAACGTTATACCGGTTTTGCTTTTGGGTTAGGTTTAGACCGTTTAGCAATGTTGCGATATGGTATCAAGGACCTGCGTATTTTTTTTGAAAGCGACCTCTCATTTCTAGAGCAATTTTAATAGTTTATTATTGTGACTAAGCAATTAATAAATAATATTACAGAGAATCTTATTCACATTGCTCAAGTTTGTCCTGATGGAATTTTGGTGGCAGATCTCAAGGGTAAAATAATAATAGTAAATTCAAGCTTGCAAAAAATGTGGAGCATTGCACAAGATATTTTTTCTAATTCTGACCTAAAAGCAATAACAAATCACTTTTCGAAAAAAACTAAATCTTCCGATTTTTCTTTACCTGAAAATACACGAAATAGCAGTACTGAAATTGAATTAAAAAACGGTAAAATTTTTACAATGTTTTGCTTTTCTCTGAAAAATGCAAAAGGCAAAAAAACTGGTACCGTCTGGTTTTTTCACGATGTAACAAAGCAAAAG
This sequence comes from Coxiellaceae bacterium, assembly GCA_003142435.1. Classification (GTDB taxonomy): domain Bacteria; phylum Pseudomonadota; class Gammaproteobacteria; order UBA9339; family UBA9339; genus FEN-1226. The sequence goes on from PLMI01000136.1 coordinate 4,521, forward strand.
CAAAAAGAAAAAANNTGAAAATTTCTTTAGCCCGCGCAAAGCGAACTGCAAAAAAAATGGCATTACTTTATTTGGATATTGATAACTTTAAGCGAATCAATGATTCTTTTGGGCATGACGTTGGTGATGCTGTACTAGCTAAATTTGGTAAGCGTTTGCAGTCAACT
>PLMI01000101.1 GCA_003142435.1 Coxiellaceae bacterium
CAAGCTGTGTGCATTTGCGCTGAGAAAAAAATTGCACATTGTGTGTTGCTGGGTGAACCAGAGAAAATTAACGCCACAGCTTCTCAATTAGCAATTACATTACCGGGAAATGTAGAAATAATAGAGCCAAAAACCATAGCTGAAAATTACGTAAATCAACTATATGAGTTGCGCAAAGCTAAAGGGTTGACTATCGAAAAAGCGCGTGAACAATTGCAGGATAACGTTGNNGGGGCAGTTCATACCACAGCAAATACTATTCGTCCTGCATTACAAATTATCAAAATGCAACCAGGTTGTAATATAGTTTCATCAGTGTTTTTTATGTGTTTGCCGGATCAGGTTTTAGTTTATGGTGATTGCGCTATAAATCCAAATCCTAAGCCGGAAGAGTTAGCAGATATTGCAATTCAAAGCGCGGAAACTGCTGCAAAATTTGGTATTCCGCCAAGAGTTGCAATGTTAAGTTATAGTACTGGCGAGTCGGCATTTGGCCCAAGCGTTGACGTTGTTCGCGAATCTATCAAAATTGCAAAACAAAAACGTCCTGATTTGTTGATTGACGGTCCGATACAATACGATGCAGCAATTGCGGCAGATGTTGCAAATTTAAAAATGCCCAATAGCAAAGTAGCCGGAAAAGCAACAGTCTTTATTTTTCCGGATTTAAATGCCGGTAATATTGGATATAAAACGGTGCAGCGCAGTACGAATATAACTTGTGTTGGTCCTCTTCTTCAAGGAATAAGAAAACCGGTAAATGATTTATCAAGAGGATGTCTTGTTGAAGATATTGTGTTCACCATTGCNNTTCTAACCGGTAGCCGCAGGCTAAAGATTGTGGCTACCAAATCAAAAAGGCACAAATACGACTTATTCAACAATATCTTATTGGGATTATTGTCTATTTTTTTGTTTGATTTTCATGGTTGTAAAGTAAATAAAAAATTCCGGGTTGCGATTAAAGGGACAGTTGTTATAATTAATATTTGAACTGTTAATTCGGATAAATAATTTATGCGACAATGCCTTTTTATTATTTTTAAGAGGATTTAAATCTTGGCTTGTAATAAATTTGAGTTCACATTTACAAAGCAAAAGGTTGTTTCTAATCTTAGGCTGATATTAGATTACTTTGTTTTGCTGCCAATAGCGGTAATGTCTTTTTTCGTATTATTTACCTCAAGCTCGCATCATGATTTGCGGTTTTCGCTCTTACGTTTAATTAATAACCAACCTATTGCGATATTGTTCCAGGCGAATGATTCCACTGTTTCAATTGGAGTAATTCCTGAGCAGATACAAAAGCAAGTACAAGTTTTAGCTCCACCTCCTCCTTCTTTGGCTGTACTTCCTGAAAATAAGGCCATTTCTGTAGCTCAAAATGTTACTAGTGCTAGCAGTCTCCCGCCACCAACAATTGCAACCAAAACAGTAACCATCAAACCCCGTGATAACTTGATAAAGATTTTTAAACGTTCATCGCTTGACCCTAAAATTGCAGATGCCATACTTTTTGCAAATAAATCGCTTAAAGAATTACGTGCTTTAAAAGTTGGCCAGGAAATAATTTTAGCTTGCGATCAAAATAAAGTGCTGCAATCTGTAAGTTACCAGCCTGATTTTAAAACTACAATTACTTTTTCTAGGGCAAATAATTTTCGTGCGCAAGTTAGTCAGTTGGTGCCTGTGGCAAAATTAGAGTATGCATTTGCTCCGATCGAGGGCTCGATTTTTATTGCTGCACAAAAGGCAGGTATTCCCAAGAAAGTATTTTCGCAAGTGGCTAATGCTTTAAATTCCAAAATAAATTTAAAGAAAGGTGTGCGTAAAGGCGATAAACTTGCACTTATCTACAAGGATTATTATGTCAAAGATAAAAAGGTTGGAAATGAGGAAGTTGTTGCAGCGCAAATAATGCACAAAAACAAAGCTTATAGCGTTCTTAGTTTTACCGATCCTAAAGGTAACACCAATTTTTATACTCCGGATGGATATTCTCTTAAATCACCTTTTATAAGATTTCCTACTCAGTTCGTTAGAATTAGTTCGCCGTTTTCGTTGGGGCGTTATCATCCAATTTTAGGATATGTTCGTCCTCACACCGGCGTTGATTTGGCTGGACATTTTGGTACTCCAATAAAGGCAACAAGCGACGGAGTTATTAGTTTAGAAGGATATAGAGGGGGCACAGGTAAAACAATTGAAATTAAACACAATCAATTTTCTACTCTTTATGGGCACATGGAGGCTTTTGCCAAAGGATTACATGCTGGTCAAACTATTCATCAAGGACAATTGATAGGTTATATGGGTAATACAGGTCTTGCGACAGGCCCTCATTTGCATTATGAATTTCACATCAATGGCAAAGCTTACAATCCTCTTACAGTAAAATTCCCTCAAGGTGAAATGATTGCATCTAAATATCGCGCAGCATTTATGGCTCAGGCCAAAAAAATTATGGCGATGTTTGCAAGTGGTGCTACAACCTCTGCCACAAGTTCCTCCTCTCAGCAAAATAAAAAAACAGGATAATTAGCATAAGAATACACCTTTTATAGTTCCAATGAGTTTTATACCCTAAAGTTTCACTTTTGCCCGATTAGCATAATATTTATTTAAAACTGTACATTATTTGATCATTGTTATATATTTTCCGGACATATTGGCTTTTAATGCTTTAGTTAAGTCATTTTTCTTGTGGCAATAAACAATAATATTAATAAAATGAAGAGGATTTTATGAATAGCGAATTTCCTGAAAGTGAAAGTTTAGCTGTGGCATCTAGTACATCTAATGAAGTTTCTTTTTTCGATGAATTAAATAAGGATTTGGCAGATTTTCGTAATTTGATAGTAGACGATTGCGATGCAGCAGGAGGCCAAGCAGTTGCAAAGCTCAAATTTCAAGCGGAGGAAACGCAAGGCAAAGCTGTTCTAGTTGCCTTAGAATATTTTGAATGTTGCTATCTTGCGCTTTTTGAAACGAATCGGCAAGGATACTTCATTGAAAAAGTGGATAGCTCAAGAAGTTGCAATGTAATATTAAATGCGATGACAGATTCAAGTTCTCGTTTTATGCGTAGCGTAAATGGGTTAAGTTTAGCTTTGCGGAATGCACAAGAATATGATTTGTCGAGGCTTTTATTAGAAACTATAAACAGCGCCAAATTAAAACACTTTATTCCTCCGTCACTTCCATCCCAGGCTAACTTGCTAGCTGCGGTTGGTTTCAGTGCTACCAGCAATAAGTCTTGTGTTGATGCGCCTGCATGTGGTTTTTCTGTGCAGCTTCCGGAAGAAAGCGCCAAGGAAATTTCTTCTGCAAGCAGTCAAGAGGTGGTAGAAAATGCATGTGGTGAAGTTTCATCACATGCACAAAAATCATCAAATTTTATAAAGCAAGTCATAGGGTTCGAAGATTATTTGATTTTATATGCTGGCAAAATAGTTTTTTTCGTTAAAACTTGTTCTATGTTAGCTTCAAGACTCCCTGAATTAAATTCAGCACTTGAGCTATTAAAAAAAGCGCACACAGGAAATTTGGGTGATGAGCGCGCAAGGGCAAAGGCTTTAAATGATTTTAAAACATGCACTTATTCTTTTTTGCAAGACGTTATCACTGGCATTTGTACTGATGTTCACAGGAATAAAAGTGATTCTTCTCTAATCGAAATTTTATCTCATGTCAAAACGCATTTAACTTCTTTGCTTCAAAGTTTTCTTTCTTTAAACGATTGGGGAAAATATGAGCTTTCTGATGATGTTGAGAGTGCAGTTAAAAAAAGAGGAGTTAAAGCCTCTGAGTTATTTGATCTAATTAAAAATGTGAGTAATGTCCTAAATAAAGCTAGGTCATGCCCGGATTGCAAAGAATTGGAAAATTTAAATATTGATTTTGCCTGTGCTAAAGAATATGTCAATTTTGTCATTGAGATAATGGAGTTAGCGAAAATAGTTTTTGATGGATCTTATCTTCTAAGTTTGTGTGAATGTGTTGATAAGATGCTTCAGGAGGGAGAAAATATGCTTTTGGAAATTCAAAAGAAGATAGGGGGAATTACAAGCAACAACGAAACAATTGCACCTGCTCAAGCAGATCATTCTGAGGAAACTGCAAAAAACACGTTCACACATACCTAAATATTAACGTTAGTTATTAAAGTTTATCAATAAATCTGCTATCCTTTATATAGAGTCGGTCGTACGGTCGCTATGCTATTTATTTTTGCTATATCTTTAACAAGACAACACCGAGTTTTTTTGCTACTTTTTTCAGGTCATGATCTTTTGTTGCCAATGGCAAGCCTAAACGCAAAGCAAGTTCAAGATATGCTGCATCATATGTAGTTAAGTTTTCTGAATGTGCAAGCGTTATAATTTCACTTAATCCTTTATTTGCTGTTTCATTGTCTATTTGGATATTTATGTTTTTGATGAGGGATAAAAATTCCGCGATTTGTGCATAAGTAATTTTTTTGCGGCGCTCTGCAGCAATTAACACATTGCCTAATTCTAGTGTCCAGAGTGATGGGACGAATGCTTGTTCGGTTTTTAATTTTTCAAGCAGTGCAATACCTTCAAGCGTTCGCTCATCAACAAAACACCATGAAATTGCTACAGATGCATCTAAAACAAAGCTAGTCATTAGCGGCGTCCCTCGTCTCTTAGAGATTTCCAGTCGAGATTTCCCAGAGATAGTTTGTTTTTTTCGCTGAACTTTTTAAGATGCTCAATACTT
>PLMI01000093.1 GCA_003142435.1 Coxiellaceae bacterium
TTCTTTCAAAACTGCGTCTTTTACTCGTATCATCCGTGATACTCGTCTACACGTTGTGTAGACCAGCCTTACGGCTGTTCAAAATTGTTCCTGACAATTTTGTGACTTACTGCTGTGTTGCACGTTTGCTCGCAATGCTCATTTACGTACAAGTAAACTCCGCTTGCTCGCTTCACGTGCGCCTTGCATTAAGTTAAAATACTTGGTTTTGAAAGAAGTCTAATATTTAACTTAAAGATATGAGGAGAAACTACCGTGAACGAAAATAAAAAGCCAAATTTTCTTGACCTCAAAGTGCCCCTTGGCGGGTTACTTGTGTTTTATGGGATTATATTAGATTTATATGGTTTCTTTTCTAATAAAGATATATATCATAAGTCATTAGGTGTAAACATAAATTTGATTTGGGGTACAGCTATTCTTGTTTTAGGTGTGATTTTACTTTTTACTTGCTTGCGAAAGAAAGAAAAAAATGGCTAAGCAAATAGCAGAGATACGCTGGAACCCGCTTTTAAAAGAGTGGGTTGCTGTCGCAGCGCATAGGCAGGAACGCCCGCAAATGCCAAAAGACTGGTGCCCCTTTTGTCCAGGAAGCGGTCATGTACCAGATAAATACGATGTTTTGATTTACCCAAATGATTTTCCGACTTTTTCATTAAAAGCGCCTGTGCCGGCCACTGAGGCAACAAGTTTTTATCCTGTAGCTAAAGCTTTTGGTTCTTGTGATGTAGTTCTTTACCATCCCGATCACAATACCTCCTTACCTGAACTTAGCGTTGATCACATTATTAAGCTTATTCAATTGTGGCAAAATAGATTTAACGAGCTTAAGTCAAATCAAGAAATAAAATATATTTTTATTTTTGAAAATAAAGGTGAGGTAATTGGGGTGACTATGCCGCATCCGCATGGGCAAATTTATTCTTTTCCTTATATTCCGCCAAAAATTGCCATTGAATTATCTTCGAGTAAAGAACATTTTGATAATAACAAAGGGGAATGCCTGTTTTGCAAGATTTTGCAATTAGAATTGTTGCATAAAAAAAGAATAGTTATTGAAAATGATTCTTTTGTCGCATTCGTTCCCTTTTATGCCCGCTGGCCATATGAAGTGCATATTTACTCTAAGCGACACCTGCAATTGATAACTGAAATTAAAGATCCGAAAGAAGTCCGTGATTTTGCCAGCATACTAAAAACACTAACACAAAAATATGATAATTTATTCGGGTTTTCTTTCCCTTATATGATGGTAATCCATCAAGCTCCAGTTAACGACGGGGAATATCCATATTTTCACTTTCATGTAGAATTTTATCCTCCCTATAGAAGCAAAACCAAATTGAAATATTTGGCTGGGTGTGAGACGGGGGCGGGAACTTTTATCAATGATACTGTGCCGGAAGATAAAGCAGAAGAATTGAGAAGGGCTTAATGAATATACAATTGAAACAGCAAGCCATAATTGATGCAATTAAAAAGCAATTTAATGAAAAATTTGGCAATCTAAATAAGCTTTTAATTTCTATTGCTCCTGGAAGAGTTAACCTTATCGGTGATCACACCGACTATAACGATGGATTTGTTTTGCCAATGACATTGGATCGGGCGGTTTATATAGGATTACGACGACGTAATGATGATAAATGCCAATTTTATTCTGCTAATTTTAATGAATTTATTGAGTGGGATTTAAATGAGATTACTAAATCTTCCAGTTTTTATTGGTCTAACTATATTAAAGGCATTATGGAATTGCTTTCGCGTAATAACTACAAAATAAGAGGCGTCGAAGGTGTTGTTTACGGAGATGTACCGATTGCCTCAGGACTTAGTTCTTCAGCGGCTATAGAAATTGCTACGCTCAATGCACTTGTTCATTTATTTGATATTGATTTAACGGAAATTGCAGCAATTAAATTAGCGCAGCAGTCAGAAAATGATTTTATAGGCGTTAAATGTGGAATTATGGATCAGTTTATCTCACTGCTGGGTAAAAAAGGCAATGCTCTTTTTATCGATTGCCGGAGTTTAGAATATCAAAACGTTCCGGTAAATTTGGGCAAGTATGTTTTAATAATCGTTGATACAAAAGTAAAGCGTGAATTGGCAAAATCTGCATATAATGAAAGGCGCGCAAGTTGCGAAGAAGCAGTAAAATATTTCCGGTCAATTGATAAAAATGTAAAAGCTTTACGCGATGTTGATTTAAATACATTTAATAAATTTTCGTCAAACCTTCCTGAAGTTATTAGCAAAAGAGCTCACCACGTTATTTCAGAAAATGCACGGGTTTTAGACGCAGTAAAAATGCTGCAAAAAGGTGACCTTATTGCCTTTGGCGAACTTGTTTACGCTTCTCACAAAAGTCTTAAAGATGACTATGAAGTAAGTTGTAAAGAACTTGATTTTATAGTTGATTTTGCAAAAAACTACAGCGCAATAGGCGCGCGGTTGACTGGGGCAGGATTTGGCGGCTGTGGGTTAATTATAATTCAAAATAATAAAGCAAATGCATTAATTAGTGATCTTACGGAAAGTTATCAAAAACTTTTTGGTTTTTCGCCGGAGCTTCTGCAGTTAGTGGAAAATATAGAAGCGCGAATATGTTAATTACAACTTGCAGAATGCAACTTTAAAAGCAATATCTTTTTTAGTTTGCGATGATCTGCCTTCAACATTTAATTCAAGAAAATGAATTGTCAGCCTGTGGCGTCCTACGCTTATTTCAGGGAAAACATTGTAATTTTGAGGTATTAGTATGCGAATCATTTGGTAGGATAAAGTTGGATCAAGATTGGTCTGATAAAATCCAGTATAACCAATCTCATCTGATGGTTTAACGCTAGAACGCGTTAACTTCAGCAATAAATTNNCCTTGAACGTTTCAATCCATTCAACTAATTTCTTTTTCCTTTCTTCAAAGGGTTTTTGCAGCCATGAATGGTAAGCTGGCGCATTGAAACCGCACGTACCGCCTGGAGTTAAAGAACGCTGGTAAACTGCCATTAAGAATTCATTTTCGCGTAATTCCTGCCCAATTTTGCCATGCAATGAATGTAGCACATCTATCGTGTAATGTACCTGCTCTAAAAGTCTTGCGAGCCGTTGCTTATTGATATCGGGAAGATTTTCCATTTCAAGCAAGCATGCGGCATATTGATTTAAGGACTGCGCTAATTTGTTTTTCAAATCAGGACGGTCAATGGCCATCAAAATATTAAAAATTGCGCTCAAAGATGCCTCAGAATCCCATTTTGCTTCCAAATTCATGTGATATTGAGCTTGCTGGAACAGATATTCTAAGCGTAAACACAATCGTATGTGTTCATTTAGGGGTTGTTCATAGATGATAAAATTTTCGTATGCCACAGACTATAATTCCTATTGCTAAACAAAATGAGTATGCTTTATTAGACTTCTTTCAAANNTTAAGTCAAAATACTTTGTTTTTAAAGAAGTCCATTAATTAACAATAATATAACATGATCTTCTTATTTTTGAAAAGAGATGTTTCCCTGGCAAATTGTTAGTATTACCTCTAAACGCTCATTCAAAACCACAAGATCAGCATCTTTGTTTAATGCGATGCTTCCTTTTTTATTAAAAACATTTATTTTTTTTGCTTGGTTTGCAGATATTGTCTTTATGGCATTTTGGATGCTTAAACCAGAGTACGCCATAAAATTTTTTAGAGCTGTGTTCATTGTAAGAACGCTTCCTGCTAAAACATTATTATTTCGCTCGAGAATTGCTTTGTTTTCTTTGACTTTGACTTTTTGTCCTCCTAGTTCATATACTCCTTCCGGCATTCCTTTTGCACACATAGCATCAGTTACAAGAATTATTTTTTCTAGCGGCTTTAGTTTTGTTACTAGTTTTATCATCTCCGGATGTAGGTGAAAACCATCTGCGATTAATTCTACGCATACTTGATTGGAAAGAAGTAAAGCTATAGCCACTCCAGGTTCACGATGGTCAATGGCGCGCATGCCGTTAAAGAGATGAGTTGCGTAACTTACTCCCGCATCTATTGCATTTAAAGTTTCCTGGTAAGTTGCGTTACTGTGACCGGCAGAAATTATAACATGTTGATTTTTAACGAGTTTTTTTATACATGTTTTGTCGATTATTTCTGGGGCCAGAGTAATTATTTTAATTTTATCACCCGATATTTTTTGCCAGTTAGCGAAAAGCGACTCATCAAATGGAATTATGTCTTTTTCATTCTGTGCGCCTTTTTTTTGTGGAGAAATAAATGGCCCTTCTAAATGCACGCCAAGTAATTGTGCGCCTGTATAATGATTTTGTATTTCGGTAAAACTTTTAACACAAGACAATGCTTTTTCAATATCTTTTTTTGGCGCTGTCATTGTCGTTGCTAAAAAAGACGTGACGCCTTCTTTTGGGAGGGCATTGCTAATTGTTTCCAGCGCTTCGATTGAGCAGTCCATAACGTCAGCACCAAAAGCCCCATGGATATGAAGATCAATCATTCCGGGGATTAAATGATAGTTTTCGGGAAAAGTAAGTTCTTTTGCTGCAGATGTTTTTTGCCTTGGAGATATTGGTTCGATGCTTTTAATGCATTGTCGTTCTATAACTAATTGATGGTCAATTAAAATTTCATCTTCTGTATAAATTTTTGGCCCTTTTATTATAAGTGTTTTTATTTCCATATGTTTAATATACCCCCGCTGATTAGAGTATTAAAGAAAATACTGTATTGCAAGATAAATTTATATGAAGTAAAAAACGGAATATGAATACTAAGTTTACCGGATTTGCCAAATTTCTTTTCGATGAAAATTTATTAAGTTTTGATGTTTTAGTTAAATCGCAAAAGGAAGCTCAGCAAAACAATATTTCTTTGGTGGCGCATCTTTTGCAGGCGAAAACTTTAAACGAAAAACTTTTGGCTATAAATATTGCCAAGTACTTTGATCTGGAATTTTTAAGCCTTGATAATTTCATTTTGGATGATTTTTCTCTAGAAGTTTTTGATGATGCATTTTTGCGAAAACATAAAATTTTATTGCTTAAAGAGAGAAAAGGGCGATTACGTATAGCAATCGCAGATCCGACCGATTTTGCCGCTATCGATGCTGTTAAATTTCATGCGCCTCTAGATCTGCAATTTGTTATTGTCGAATATTCCAAATTAGAACATTGGTGGCAGGTATTGTTGTCTTTGAAAAATTCAGAACGTACAGAAAATAAATCAATAATTGAATTAGTCGATCGGTTGCTGTCCGAAGCAATTGATGAAAAAGCTTCAGATATCCATTTCGAACCGATGCCTGATGAATACCGCATTCGGTTTCGCATCGATGGAATTCTTTATAATAGAAATCATCTAAAATCTTCCTTAGCGCTGCAAGTAGTTTCACGTTTGAAGGTGATTTCGAAGTTAGATATTGCCGAGAGAAGGCTACCCCAGGATGGGAGATTTACAATTTACGGTAAAAACAATGAAAAATATGATTGCCGTATAAGCAGTTGCCCAACATTTTTTGGAGAAAAAATAGTTGTGCGCATACCTAGCGTTACGAATTGCTTATTGTCTTTTTCTGCCTTGGGGATGAATGAGCAGCAAAAATTATTATTTGAACAATATATTCACAAGCCGCAAGGCATGATTATTGTCACAGGTCCAACAGGCAGCGGTAAAACTCTTACTCTTTTGTCTGCCTTAAGTGTTTTAAATGTTGAAGCCAAAAATATTTCAACTGCTGAAGATCCAATTGAATTAAATTTGCCGGGAATTAATCAGGTAGAGGTAAATACTAAAATTGGTTTAACTTTTTCATCGCTATTAAGGGCTTTTTTGCGGCAGGATCCGGATATTATCATGCTTGGTGAAATTCGCGATTTAGAAGCAGCAGAAATAGCAGTACAAGCCGCAGAAACAGGGCATTTGGTTTTGTCTACGCTGCATACCAATAGCGCAGCTGAAGCTGTTTCTCGGTTGTTAAATATGGGAATTGTGCCTATGAACATTGCTAACTCGGTGATCTTAATTATAGCGCAGCGTTTAGTGCGTAAGTTGTGTGAATCTTGTAAGCAACCTGAGGAAAGTGCTGCTTTTTTACTGCACAGGTTCGACACGTCATTAAATTTTACTGAATGTCCGCCGATATTTAGAGCAGTGGGATGCAAGCGTTGTAAAAATGGCTACTTGGGGCGTGTTGGAGTTTTTGAGATATTGCCAATTTCAAAGAACATAAGTTACATGATTATGCAAAATAAAAACGCTGCAGATATTTTGCAGGAAGCTTGTTCTTTGGGAATGTTAACGCTAAAAAATGCCGCGCTTAAGAAGGTTTTTGCTGGAGTGACGAGCATTGATGAAGTGGCGAGGGTGATAATGCAGTGATACGCTTCGTCTTTCAAACGTAGACTTTGTTGCTTTCGTTGCTCGCGATCCTCATTTACTTCAATAGACTTCTTTCAAAACAAAGTATATTGACTTAATGCAAGGCGCGCGTGAAGCGAGCAAGCGGAGTT
>PLMI01000119.1 GCA_003142435.1 Coxiellaceae bacterium
TCTGAAGCTTTTGAAACTGATGTCATCATTTTATTGCCAGATGAAAGCGGCAACCTCGAATCCATGACCAAAAGCGGCGATGAATTGTTTTTAAATGAGTCCGAGAAAGCGGTTGCTGTTTGGGTTTATAAAAATGGGCAGCCGGCCGGGAGAGGCACATCAACGCTTTCTTCCGCAAAGTGGTATTACGTGCCTTTGCGGCTTAACGAAATTACTTTAGGTGTGCTTTGCCTGATGAAAACAGATATGGATCTATATTTCACTTTAGAGCAAAAGAGGTTGCTCGAATCTTTTGTGAGCGTGGTGTCATTATCATTGGCAAAGAGCGGAAAGTAAGTTTTCAAGGATTCCAGATATCTCTGATTTTTTGTCAATTAGTAATAATTTATAACGGATGATTTATCCGCTTTCGCAGAAAACAATCGCTAAAGCTCTGAAGGGCAAGTTGGCGGATTTCGTTGTTAACTATGATCTAAGTGCGCGGAGCTTCATTATAACATCCATTCTTAATGGGCCTTTATTCAAATAAGCTTAAAACAATTGTGATGTGTAATAGTAGAATGAAATAAAATTCAAAGGAAATATGTGGAGCTTATCGATATAGCATTAGGTTGCAATATTTAGCAAAATTGTTAAAGTCTTTATCGCATGTTAAAAGTGGTACATTATAGTCTAAACATATTTGTGCAATAAGTGTGTCAGCTAAGCGTGCTTTTAGTTTTTTACGCAAAAGGATGGAGCGATTATTGCTAGCTCTTAACCAATAACCAGCAGTTGGTTCCAGCATTGGTAGTTTTGTTAAGTTATCAGTAATTGTTTTGTTTATGTGAGGATCACTTAATAGCTCGACAAGAACAATTGGCGGCAAAACCACAGAATTGTATTTTAAAGCAGTTTCAACTAAATCGTTTATCTGGTTTTTTTCACCATTAAAATAGGAGATAAATGCGCTGCTGTCAATTGCAATCATCTGTCTTCTCTTAATTTTTTTAGATCAATGGTAAATTTCCCTTTACCGCGCATTTTGCGCAAGTTTTCACAGGCTTTTTCTGCAATAAGAAGTTGCAGCCCGCTTTTAATGGTTTCGGTTATGTTGTTATGAGAAGCTTTTCGGGCGGTTGCCAATAAATCTTTAGGAATGTAAATCGTGATTTTTTGGACATTAGTACAATGGCTTTGTCGTATCATATTTTTCTAGCTATTTTACGGTTAATATATACGGATTGAATATACGTATAATGATACCATATATTTAATAAATTGCAAAAAAACTATTCATAAGTTTTGGTGGCCTGACGATCAGGATTAATTATAAACCGATGCAATATAGAATTATTCGACGACGTAGCTAAGAAAGGCGCACTACCTTTTCTCTGACGCCTAAGCTTATTGCCTCGTAGTCATCTAAAGCACCTTGTTCATAACCAATCTTCATTAAAGAAGCCGCATCGCATGGTTCGCCAAAAATTACTTTTATTAAATGCGGTTTTGGAAAACGCTTGTTTCTGGGCCAGGCCTCGAAAGATCCTTGGATATAAGTAGGAACAAGGCGGACGTTTAATTCTTTAGCTAAAATGCCAATGCCATTTTTAAATTCTTTTACCTTGCCGTCAATTGATCTTTCACCTTCGGGAAAAATGCAAATTGCTTTGCCATTTTTTAATACAAAAGCTGATGCTTGCATTGCTGCGATTGATTGAGCGCTTGGGTCAATCGGAATGACTTTCATGATTTTGATTAAATCCCGTAGTACGGGTACTTTAAAATAAGCTGCAATAGCAAGAAAGAAAGTTTTTCTTTTTAAGATTTTTGGTAAAGCAGCTCTAATAATAAAGCCATCCAAAAAACTATTGTGATTAGAGCAAAAGATAATAGGCTCATTTTTAGGTAAGTTTAATGCGCCTTCAACTTTAATGCGCCACAAAAGCTTACAAAATAAATCTATACAATTTCCTCCAGTGGCAAGAATTACTTTGCTGAATGCATTGTCAGAAAGAGCAATTTGTGAACGAATTTTATCTGGTAATTCGCCAGCTAAGATGTCGTGCCACAGAGAACTTTTCGTACCAGATGAAATGGGTTCCATTGTTTTGGAACCCTGACTTTGCGACAGTTTCTCTGCAATATTAATCAAATCGCGGACAGTAGAAATTTGACTCAATAATTCATAAGGTATTTTAATGTTTAACTGTTTTTCAAGGAGTGCAATCAATTCCATGCGTTTTAAAGATTCTACACCAAGGTCAATTTCCAAATGATCGTCTAGTAAAATATTTTTAGTTGTATTGAGCTCAGTGTTTAAAATGGCAATTATCTGTTTGCTAACAGAGCTATTTAAAAGCATGAGGTCTTGTTTGTTGATTTCTGGAAGCAACTTTTTCTGCAGTTTGCTTTTTTCTTCTCCTCGGAGATCTTCGGAATATTTTGCCTGTATTTCGTAACGCTTTAATTTTCCAAGGCGCGTGCGCGGCAATTCTTCAGTTGTTATGATAAATCCCATTATGCGTTTATACGATGGCAAATCTCTTGCCAGGTTCTCTAAAGTCCATTTGATTTCGCCGTGAATATCGCTGATGCCTTTTTGTTGGCAATAATCCAAGTCGGGAACAATTACCGCCATTAATTTCTCTTCGTTATCTTTGAATACTGAAAGAATGCAGATTTCTTTGATTAATTTATCTTTTGCATAATGCAGCTCCACTTCTTCAGGAGAAATATTTTTTCCAGAGCTTAAGACTATTAATTCTTTTTTTCTTCCTGTTATATATAAGTAGCCGCTGTTATCAATGTACCCTAAGTCTCCGGAATAAAACCAGTTATCTTTTATAACTTCGTTAGTTTCTCTCTCCCGTTTGTAATAGCCTTGCATTACATTAGGGCCTTGAATGAGAATTTCCCCTATACCTAAGTTATCAGGCTCGTTTATCTTTATTTTTACATCCGGAATAGCAGTGCCCACGGAGTCAATTTTTTTTATTTTATTAGTATTTATTGTGACAATTGGCGATGTTTCAGTAAGCCCATAACCTTCGTAAAGATTAAAGCCCAATTTTAAAAAGAATTTAGCAACATCACTTTCTAATTTTGCACCGCCACTTACTACAAATTTTAAATTGCCGCCAAAGGATTTATGCAATTTTGCAAATAGTAATTTGCTAGGATTTATATTCAAGTGTTTGCGAATTATCCACAGTAAATTCATTAGCGAAAATAGAGGGATACGGGCATAAAATGGCAGGTCTTTAAGCATTGTGTAAATGCGCTGCTGTATTAAATTAAAAAGCTGCGGCACTCCAACAAGCGCTGTTACTTTTGTCTCTTGCATGCATTCTAACAAATCGGTGGTATTTAGATTTTCTAAATAAGTTATTTTGCAGTGTAAAAACAAGGGAATTAATAGCGTTGCCATGAAGGGAAAAGAATGATGCAGAGGAAGAATCGATAAAATATTTTGTTTTTCGGAAAATAATTTTAAGGTTACAATGCTTTGAAAGTTTGCAAAGTAATTTTGATGTGTCAGCATCACTCCTTTTGGTCTTCCTGTCGTGCCGGAAGTGTAAAGGATAGAAGCAATATTTTGTCCTGTTGTAACTGGCAAAGTTACAGATTCAGTTTTTGTAAGTGCAAATATCTCATCGAAGGAAGTGAGGTTTTTGTCTGACACACTCTTTTCTTTGAGTGAGGCTGATATCTCGCCTTTATTTCCATCTAAAATTATCACTTTTATTTTAGGGGCAATAATTTCGATGTTTTTGTTTAGAGAATCAAGTATTTTTTTTGAAGTAAAAATCAGAGCACTTTCAGAGTCTTCTATAAAATATTTCAAATCGTCACTTTTGGTTTGCGTATCAATTGGAACTGCAATTGCACCAGAGAAAAGAATCCCGAAGTAAACCATGCCCCACTCAAGGCGATTTTCCAAAAGTAAAACAATTTTATCATTTGGTTTAATGCTATTACTGATTAAATAATTGCCGATTGTTTTTACTTTTTGATAGAACTCGCGATAGGTGTAAGTTTTATATTGCTTTCCTTCTGTTTTTATTTGTACTGCAATATCTTCAGGAAAACTTTCGGCAATTTCTCTTAGTTTTAAGGTGAGATTATTTGGGTTTATGTCCATATGATTTCGTTACGGTATATCTTTTTGATTAGTGAATAGTATTATAGCAAAGAAACTTTTGTGCTAAACATTTTTACAACATCTAAAATTATTTTTTATAATTTT
>PLMI01000011.1:0-7583 GCA_003142435.1 Coxiellaceae bacterium
ATGAGCGTAAGCTCATGGATGAGTGCAACATCACGCGATGTAGCGTAAGCGAAATCGCGTGATGCTTCCTCCTTCGCCAAAGGAAAATACCACGACCGTAAGGTCGTGAAGTTTTATTTTTTAAGATTAGCAAAATGTTATATTTTACTACACAAGGTAAGAATTTATTAAGAAATCTTGAAATGTTTAAGAATTTTCCGAAAATAAGTCATAATATTGATGCATTATAAACTATTCCTAATATTGAAACATTATGGCAATCAACAATAACATCCCGGAATTACCTTCTAATGTGGCTGAAGAAATTTTAAGAAACCTGTCTACAATCCGCGATCTTAGATGTGCAGAAAGAGCAGGTCCTTTTTTTGGTCGTCATGTTATAAGACATGACTCAATATGGATCGACGTAATGCGCAATATGTTTTCTAAAGAAGTTGTTGATATTGCTGAGTCTTACGCTAAAGCTTCTTTGAATATAGATCCAACTGAATATCCAGGTAAATGTATACCATATACACGTTCACTACTTGTTGCATTGGTTTACGATATTTGTCGCGCAATACATGCGAATGCTAAATTTAGTCGTTATCCTTATATCATTTTTCCCCATCATGCAATATTCGACATGCTTTCGCCCCGGAGTAAAAAGATTGTTACAGATGAGCTGAGCGCAAGATTGATGGCAAAAGAGATGTACAGCACGTTTCCAGAAGAATGTAAGGAAAAAATGGATGAGTCTCTGAAACGATTTTGCACTCAAAAAGAAATAGGTCCTACTATAGCTGGTGTAATTTTTGGAAAATATGAGAAAATTTTTCCATTATCTGCAAGGGAATTGTATTACGTACACATTGACGTGCCGGAGTCACAAAAAAAGGGGAGTGTTGAATCTTGGTGTGAGTTACTTGCTGCTCCTGATTGTAAAAGGTTAACCAGTTTGACCCTATCCCATTGCACAAGTGAGACAATAGACTCAACGAAGCATCTTTTGAAGTGTTTGACAAAAAATCCGGAGAAGCTTACTGCATTTGCAATTCTTTGCGAAGGCAGTGGGGGGCTTCCCGGTCCAGAGTTCTTTGAGTATTTGGGAGCATGTAAATTGCGCTCTTTGTGGATTAATTTTGATGGATGTAGTTTTCGTGGGTTTGAAACGTTTTTAACTTCATTGAGTATTAATAATAACCTTAACCAATCGCTTAACAACTTAGGTTTAGAGATGTGGCGTGACATGTCATTCCCCATGGGCAGGTTTTCTCAATTTTTAAAAAATGATAAATTTTTACCACGGTTGAGTACCTTGAATCTAAAAAATTGTATTTTTGAAGATGTTCAGCTTGCGGATATTTTATTAGCCTTGTCATATAAATCAGAAAGAGGATCTTTTGCTTGTTCAACTGGAACCGGCTCAACTATTAGGCCACAAAGCTCACTTCTAGTATTGAATCTTTTTAATACCCTCCCAATAGGAGATCAGGTTTACATGAGTAGGGCAGCGCTTGTTAAACTTTTGCGAAGTGAATATTCTTCATTGCAGCGGTTGACCTTACCTCATACAATGATAAAAAAAGAAACAATAGAACAATTGTCAGAGGCTTATTTTAGCCGTCCAGACTGCCCCCTTTCTGTTTTAGATTTTTCTGAATATGAGAAACCACTTGACGAGGACGTAATAAAGAGTCTTGCTAAATGGGCTGTACAAGCACAACCAAGACTACATATAGAATTTTCGAATGATGCTGACAGGGAGTTGTTTGAACAGTGCCAGAAGAAATTATATGATAGAAGTTGTACAGTGATGTAAAGATAAAAGCTTTTTTTGGTATTAAGCTTGTCTGCAATTTTAGTGACTTATAAAAGCGCTAAATAAAATTATCGCAAATAAAAAAGGCGGAAAAAATCCGCCTTTTTTATGAAACTAAAGATAAAGTTTATCTTACTTAAATATCGAACTTGTATGAGATACCTAAAGCGTAGAAGTCAAGATTTGGCAGATATTCATTATCTAGTCTTTCGTTACCGCTGTCATAACGAGTCCATGACAAATCAAGAGATAGGTTTTGTAAGCTTTGGAATGTATACGCTAAACCTACGCCATATACTGGTTCTAGCTTTTTGACAGAATCATCTAAGTATTGATCATCGCTTGGGGCTGGATCTCCAGTGCTTTCATTACGATCAGTAGACATCATGTAAGCAACACCAGCTTTAGCGTATAAACCCCAACCATTCCAGGTTGGCGATTTTAGTTTACCAACCAAGTCGATGGCTTGTGTTCTAATATCAGATTTATATTCGGTTGCTACCGAATCCCGAGAAGTTTTACTGTCGGCACCAGTAGCGCTATTACTGTGTATATCGGTTTTTTGGAAGAAATACAAATAGCCTAATTCAAACCCCAACCAGTCATAAGCATCGTAACCTAAATAAATACGTCCGCCGAAACCGGTGTCATCAGAAACATTGACGCCATTGTCGGTGGCAAAAGTATTCCAGTTACCGCCTTCGAAGCTTTCCCAGCCCGTGTCTACAAAACCAGCCTGTAAACCAACTATAATTCCTGGAGTAAATGAATTAGCAGGACAAGGAGCTACCGGCATACCGCCATTGGCAAAAGCTGCAGAAGTAGCCAAACCAAGAGCAAGAGTACTAACTAATAAAATTTTCTTTTGCATAATTTAAATCCTCTTAAAATATGAATAAAAAAGATTGAATACATTACTAGTTATTACTAAAAAAAGAATAAGTAATGCAAACAAATCCATTATGTATTTTGCAATTATATTAAGGGCAAGATGCCGGAAAAATAATAAAGCAAAATACTTTCTTTTTCACAATGCTATTTTGTTCCTAAGAGCTTTGTGAAATACAAATTGCATCGACTAAATGCTATACCATAAGTTAAATACTTACAAAATCTGCTTTTTTTCAAAATATTACATTCCTCAAAGGACTTGTTTATGGGATTGGGGGGTGGCAAAAAAGAGGATCCGCGGGTAAAAGTAATTTAATTTTTGGCTCAAACGATCAAATTATTTCCTTTTTGCACTGACCACGACGGGGATATTTCTTATTTTTTCTAAAATATTCTCAAGGTGCAAAGAGTCATGAACCATAATTTGTAATGCTATTAAACAATAACCGTCGCCGATTTCATTCATGCTAATGTTGTTTATGGATGAGTTATTATCGGCAAGCGTTTTGGCTAACTGCGCCAATGCTCCTTTTTGATTCATGATTACAACGTTTACTGCCGTTATAAATTCGCCGCTTATTTCGTCGGCCCAATTTACTAGCAAACATTTTTCCGGATGCCTTTTAAGTTTTGCCATTAGGCTACAATCTTTTCTATGAATTGCAAGTCCATGCCCTACGTTAAAATAGCCAATTATTTCATCGTCCGGAATTGGAAAACAACATGGAGCAAAATTTATTGCAATACCTTTTGCATCTTTGATTAACAATGGTTTTTGTTTGGTTTCGGCTTTAACAAGAAGCGCATCTTCGTGTTGTATTGTGTTTGCCATTTGATGCGCAATTAACATGGCCATATTGTTTCCTAAACCAATATTTTCATATAGGTCGTCAAGCGTTGCTAGCTTCGTATCTTTTAAAATGGTTTTTATTACGTCTGGAGAAATCTCGGAAATAGAAAGCGATAAATCCAAAAGAGCTTTTTCCATTAATTGTTTGCCAAGGGCGATGGCTTCTTCTTTTTTTTGATTTTTTAGAAAATTTCTGATGCCTGCCCGTGCTTTTCCTGTCACAACAAATCTAAGCCATGAGGGATTAGGTTTCGCCTGCGGTGAAGTTATCACAGAAATTGTTTGTCCGCTTGTTAAAACTGTAGTAAGTGGCATAAATTGCCGATCGATACGCGCTGCTACACAACTATTGCCTATGTCAGTGTGAACTTCATAAGCGAAATCTACAACGGTGGTTCCTTTAGGTAATTCGATGATGAGCCCTTTTGGCGTAAAAACGTAAACTGATTCCGGGAACAAATCAATTTTGACATTTTCCAGAAACTCCAAAGAATTTCCGGTATTTTGTTGGATTTCAAGTAAGTTATTAACCCATTCCTGTGTGCGAATGCGAGAGATGTCTATCGCTTGGTCTTCTGTTTTGTAAAGCCAATGCGAGGCAATGCCGCTATTGGCCATTTTATCCATCATGTGCGTTCTAATTTGAATTTCAATTGGCAATCCGAAAGGCCCGCATAGTGTAGTATGCAAAGATTGGTAACCATTGAATTTCGGAATGGCGATATAGTCGTTAAATTTTCCAGGAATTGGTTTGTACAAACGGTGTACGATTCCCAAGGCCTCATAGCAATCATCTTCTGTATCAAGGATTATGCGAAATGCGTATACATCCATGATTTCAGAAAAGGGGATATGCCGGCTAAGCATTTTTTTATAAATGCTATATAAATGTTTTTCTCTGCCGAAAATTGTTGCATTGGGTAATTTGCTTTTTCTGAAACCTTCTTTGAGTTCCTTATCAATTGTCGCCATTATCTCCTTGCGGTTGCCGCGATTTTTTTCTACGCTTTCTTTTAATATTTTGTAACGGTTGGGATAAAGGAAGGGAAATGCCAGCTGTTCTAATTCTACCGCTAACGNNCGTAAATGTCTAAAGTTTCTTTTGCGATATATTTTCTCTTTGTTGCTGGGAGCCCCTGAAGAGTTCGCATATTATGCAGGCGGTCAGCAAGTTTGATGAGAATGACTCGTATGTCACGCGACATAGCCAAAACCATCTTGCGAAAACTTTCTGCCTGAGCTTCTGCTTTGCTGGCAAATTCGATTTGTGATAATTTGGTTACGCCATCGACAAGATCAGCAACGGTTTGGCCAAATTTTTGCGTGATGAATTCTTTAGTGATTGACGTATCTTCGATAACGTCATGTAGCAATGCCGCAATAATGCTTTGATGGTCCATGCGCATGTTGGCAAGGAGGGTGGCAACTTCGATGGGATGCGAAAGGTATTCTTCGCCGCTTTTTCTTGTTTGCCCAAGATGCGCAGCTTCAGCAATCTGATATGCGCTGTGAATTTCCTCGATTTGATTTTTATCGAGATAATTTAATATTGTACGCAGTTGTTCAAAAGAATACATGTATACCTTTCGCATTTTGGTCTTCCGCGTNNAGATCCTATTTGCGAGGAGTATCAAAAAGATGAAATGTTGTTTGATTGAGGTGAGGGCAATAAAAAAATTTTACTCTTCACTTTTGTTTACATTTTCAGCACTTTCTTCGTTTTGTGCTTTTTTAGTAACGCCTGTTAAGAGGCTGTTATCAATGTATTTTTCTGCAATTTCGCGAAGGGCTAAAACAGTTGGTTTATCATTTTCGATTGCGACAGATGGTGTTGCTCCATCTAAAGCTAGTTGGCGTGCTCTTTTACTTGCCAGTAAAACCAACTCGAAACGGTTGTCCACAGAGTGCAGACAGTCTTCAATTGTTACTCGTGCCATAATTCACCTGCAAATATTATTTATATATCAATATATTATACACTTTTTGTTAATTCGTCCAGCAATTTTTTGTATTTTATTAATTGTGTTTTTGTTTGTAGCCGTTTTGCTTTGATGATTGCCCGTAAATCATCAAGTGCATCATCAAAGTTTTCATTCATTACTATATAGTCAAATTCAGAGCAATGTGCAATTTCTTTTCCTGCCATTTTCATTCGATGTTCAACAACTGTCATCGGATCTCTATTTCTTTTTAATAAACGTTTTTGTAATTCCTGCAGAGACGGCGGCAGAAGGAAAATGCTAATACTGTCTTTAATTTCCTTTTTGATTTGTAATGCGCCTTGCCAATCAATATCCAAAATGATGTCTATCCCAGCCGCCAGTTTCTCCTCCACAAAATCTTTTGAAGTGCCATAATAGTAGTTAAAAACTTCGGCGTATTCTAAGAAACCATCTTCTTTAATCATTTTTTCAAATTCTGTTCGGTCGATAAAAAAATAGTTTTTGCCGTTTTCCTCTCCGTTTCTTATGGGACGCGTAGTGTGAGAAACAGAAATTGTTAAATTTTTTAATTCCGCGGCAAGTTCAGCTGTTAAAGCTTTGGCAAGGCTCGTTTTCCCTGTGCCGGAAGCTGCTGCGATTATGTAAGTTATTCCTCTGGGTTTTTCCATGGCGTTTATTTAATTACTATGAATTTATTGATAATATTATACAATTTTTCCCCTACAATCTACTGCTAATGATTTTAGAAGTTTGAGGCAAGTCATAATAGCAGTTAAGTTCTTTTATTATAATTGCAACCAAAAAACATTTGCAGTTATTGGCTTAAAGTAGGAAAATGGCAGCACTTATATTTTTGTGTTACTTTATTTTTATATAATCGTAGATTATAAATCTTTTAACTTTATCAATATTCAACAATTAGGAGTTTAAGTTCATGGCAAAACCTATAAAAATTGCAATCAATGGTTACGGAAGAATTGGCCGTTGTATTTTGAGAGCTCTTTACGAGCATAATCTCAATAAAGAAATGCAAATCGTTGCAATTAACGATTTGGGAGATGTAAAAACCAATGCATATCTAACAGAATACGATTCTGTTTATGGGCATTTCAATGCATCAGTTCAAGTTGAAGATGGATTTCTAGTAATAAATGGGGACAAAGTCAAAGTTTTGGCAGAAAGAGATCCCACCAAATTACCTTGGAAAGATTTAGGTGTTGATGTAGTGTTTGAATGTACGGGCTTATTTACTGAGAAAGACAAAGCAAGCAAGCACATTGAAGCCGGAGCCCGCAAAGTTGTTATCTCTGCTCCCGCAGGTGCAGATATTAAAACTATAGTTTTTGGCGTAAACGATAAAACATTAACAGCAGCAGACACTGTAATCTCCAATGGTTCATGCACTACAAATTGTTTGGCTCCTCTTGCAAAAGTGCTGAATGATAAAATTGGCATTGTAAGCGGTTTAATGACGACAATTCATTCTTACACAAATGACCAGGTTTTAATCGATGTGTACCACAAAGATTTACGCCGGGCTCGTTCAGCAACACAATCNNGCCTCTGCACTTGGTTTAGTGTTGCCGGAACTAAAAGGCAAACTTGACGGTTTTGCTGTGCGTGTTCCAACTATCAGTGTTTCTTTGGTGGATTTATCAATTATTGCAGCTCGCGATACAAGTATAGATGAAATAAATAACCTATTTAAAGCAGCTTCTGAAGGAGAGCTTAAAGGCATTTTAGGATATAATGACAAACCTTTAGTTTCAGTGGATTTTAAACATAATCCGCTATCTTCTATTTATGAAGCATCACAGACAAAAGTTATTGGTCGCCTTGTCAAAGTATTATCTTGGTATGACAATGAATGGGGTTTTTCTTGCAGAATGTTGGATACTGCTAAGGCATTTATAAATGCAAAATAATTTTTAGGTTGTGTTATAAATTTGAGCTCTGTAAAAGCGAAATATTCAAATGTGTAGTAGTATTATATTTTTTATTCATATTTTTATAAGTGATTGATTTTACTACATTTTTTTATTACATGTTTTATTCTCCTTTTTTTGATTTGGTAGCCGCAGGCTAAAGCCTGCGGCTA
>PLMI01000011.1:7616-10259 GCA_003142435.1 Coxiellaceae bacterium
ATCTGTAATCAAAATGACTGATTTAGATCTTAAAGGGAAGCGAGTTTTAATGCGTGAAGACCTAAATGTTCCAATGGAAAACGGAAAAATTACCGGAGAACAGCGCATTTTAGCTTCACTTCCTGCCATAAAAGAAGCTGTGAAAAAAGGCGCTAAGGTCATGGTTATGTCTCATTTGGGCCAGCCTGAAGAGGGTGTTTATAATGCGCTTTTTTCTTTACAACCGATTGCCAAACGCCTATCAGAACATCTTGGCCAAGATGTTCGTTTGATTAATGATTGGCTAGATGGTGAATTCGAAATTAAAAATGGAGAAGTAGTACTATTTGAAAATGTACGGTTTCAAAAAGGTGAAAAGAAGGATGATGAAAATTTAGCGCGTAAAATGGCGGCTTTATGTGATGTTTATGTCAATGATGCATTCGCGACAGCTCACCGAGCGCAGGCATCAACTCACGGGGTTGCCAAATTTGCCAAAGTAGCATGCGCCGGCCCTCTTTTGGTCGCAGAACTTGAAGCATTAGCAAAGTCTTTTGAAAAACCAGAACATCCTTTAGTAGCAATTGTTGCAGGTTCCAAAGTTTCTACGAAATTGCCATTACTTGAATCATTAATTAAAAAAGCTGATCAGCTTATTGTTGGCGGCGGAATTGCTAATACTTTTATTGCAGCAGCGGGCTTTTCAGTTGGTAAATCTCTTTGTGAAAGAGATCTTATTCCTAAGGCAAAAGAATTAATTGAGTATGCAAAAGCGCATGGTGCAGAAATTCCTATTCCCACAGATGTGGTAGTTGCAAAAGAATTTACTGCAACGGCAACTCCAACTTTAAAAAAAGTTAATGAGATTGCAGCAGACGACATGATTTTAGATATCGGCAAGGAAACTACTGCACGGTTAGCTAAGATTATTAACGATGCTAAAACTATTGTTTGGAATGGTCCTGTAGGCGTTTTTGAATTTGACCAGTTTGGAGAGGGCACCAAAACGCTTGCTCACGCAATTGCAAAAAGCAAAGCTTTTTCAGTAGCAGGTGGCGGCGATACCTTGGCTGCAATTGACAAGTACAAAGTGGGCAAGCAAATTTCATATATATCAACTGGAGGAGGCGCTTTTCTGGAATTTTTGCAGGGAGAAAAACTTCCCGCCGTAGCCATTTTAGAAGAGCGAGCAAAATAATATGAACAAGCAAATGAGAAGAACAAAAATAGTAGCTACGATTGGCCCTGTCTCGAAAAATGAGTCAGTATTACAAGATTTATTGCAATATGCTGATTTAGTGCGCATAAATTTTTCACATGCAGATCATCATCCGCAAGCCGCAGAAATGATACGCAAAATTGCCAAGAGTTTAAATAGGACAATCGGTCTTATTGCTGATTTACAAGGGCCAAAAATTCGTGTTTCTAGATTTAAAAATGGTAAGGTGTTTTTGAAAGATGGCGCTGATTTTATCTTAGATGCTGCACATCCTGCTGATGAAGGAAATGAAAATATTGTTGGCATTGACTATAAAGAATTACCCAAAGACGTTTCGCCTAATGACGTTTTGCTCTTATCCGATGGCCGTATTGTTTTTATTGTGACTAAAGTAGAAGGCACGAAGATTTACTGCAAAGTTGAGTCAGGCGGCGAGCTTTCCAATAATAAAGGAATTAATCGCAAAGGAGGAGGTCTTTCAGCTCCTGCTTTAACGGATAAAGATAGAGAAGATCTTAAAATTGCGGTTTCAATGAATGTAGATTATATAGCAATTTCTTTTCCTCGTTGCGCTGATGACATAGAGGAAGCAAAAGATTTGATTGCAGCAGCAGGAGGCAATGCTGGAGTAATTGCAAAAATCGAAAGAATAGAAGCTGTCGAACCAAAAACCTTAGATGAAATAATCGACATTTCTGATGGCATTATGGTTGCGCGCGGTGACTTGGGTGTGGAGATTCCTCTGGAGGATGTACCGCTGATCCAGAAACGGCTGATTCATAAGGCTAATATGTACGGCAAGCCGGTCATCACCGCTACGCAGATGCTGGAGTCGATGATCGAAAACCCGCGGCCTACGCGTGCGGAGGTTTCCGACGTGGCGAACGCCGTTTACGACGGCACCGATGCGGTGATGCTCTCCGGCGAGACGGCCGCGGGCAAATACCCGGTCCAGGCTGCGGAGATGATGGCCCAGATCGCTACGGAGACCGAGGGCGCCCTGCCGTACGAGCAATGGCTGATAGAAAAGCGCCGTCACGCCCCGGCCCAGACCGACGATGCCATAAGCTACGCGGCATGCGCCATCTCGCAGCAGATCGGCGCAAGATGTATCGTGGCCTATACCCGCACCGGCAGCACGGCGCTGCGCGTCTCCAAATACAAACCCAAGGCCACCATCTTGGCCATCACGCCGGATGATCGCATATTCAGAAGGCTGGCGCTGAGCTGGGGCGTAGAGCCCTACCTGGCGAAGGCGCCGCGGAACGTGGACGTCCTCTTCCAGGAGGCGGCAATGCTGTCGGTCAAAACCAACCTGGCTAAGAGCGGCGACCTTATCGCGATAACCGCCGGCATCCCCATGGGCGTAACGGGCAGCACGAATATAATCAAGGTACATCGTATAGAGTAAGCATGTTTCCGTAGGGGCAATTCATGAATTGCCC
>PLMI01000121.1 GCA_003142435.1 Coxiellaceae bacterium
TTCTGGTTCTGATGCTCCAATAAAAGCAGGTAATTGCTTGCCGTTGGAAAGTATTCCAGTTGGTACTACTATTCATTGTATTGAAATGAGACCAGGGAAGGGAGCTCAATTGGGAAGAAGTGCTGGAGCTTCTGTGCAGTTAGTTGCAAAAGAAGGCGATTATGTTTCCTTACGATTGCGTTCCGGAGAAATCAGAAAAATTTTAATGAGATGCAATGCTTGCATAGGTGAAGTTTCTAATGCTGAACACAATTTGCGTTCTTTAGGCAAAGCAGGCGCATCACGTTGGCGTGGAATTAGGCCTACTGTTAGAGGTGTTGCAATGAACCCTGTTGATCACCCTCACGGTGGCGGTGAAGGTAAAACTTCAGGAGGCAGGCATCCAGTGAACCCTAATGGATTGCCAACCAAAGGTTATAAGACGCGCCGTAATAAGCGTACTAATTCAATGATTATACGTAAACGAAAATCAGCTAAGTGAGGTTAAAACGTGTCACGTTCGGTAAAAAAAGGTCCTTTTATTGATGCACATCTTCTAAAAAAAGTAGAAGACGCGGTAGCTACTAACAGTAAAAAACCAATAAAAACTTGGTCGCGTCGATCGACGATTCTACCAGAAATGGTTGGTCTTACATTTGCTGTTCATAACGGTAAATCACACGTGCCAATTTATGTTAGTGAGAATATGGTTGGTCATAAATTGGGTGAGTTTGCTTTAACTCGTACATTTCGAGCGCATTCCGGCGATCGTAAAACTAAGACTGAAGGGGTGTAATTTATGAAAGTTTGTGCAAGACATAAAAATGCGCCTTTATCAGCCCAAAAAGCCCGGTTAGTGGCAGATTTAATTAGAGGGCTTTCTGTTGGTAAGGCAATAGAAGTACTATTGTACACTCCTAAAAAAGCAGCGCTTATTATTAAAAAAGTTCTTGATTCAGCTATAGCTAATGCTGAACATAACGAGGGTGCTGATATTGATGAGTTAAATGTGGCTGTAATCTATGTTGATGAGGCTACACAGTTAAAACGTTGGCATGCGAGAGCAAAAGGTCGCGGTTGCCGTATTATAAAGCGTACATGCAACATCAATGTTGTTGTTTCTGATGGCAGGTAAGGGGTAATTTAATTATGGGTCAAAAAGTAAATCCAAAAATAGTCAGACTTGGCGGCATTTATGAGTCCAGTTCTAAATGGTTTACAGATTCTAAAACTGAGTTTGCAAACAACGTAATTTCTGATTTTCGGGTAAGGAGTTACTTACAAAAAAAATATTCAGCCGCAGGCGTTAGCAATGTCCAAATACAACGGCTGGGTGGCACCATGCGCGTTATCATGCGAGTTGCGCGTTCGGGAATTATTTTGGGTAAAAAAGGCGGTGACGTTGAAATATTGCGCAAAGAATTAAGCAAACTAGTTGGCATACCAGTTCACGTCAGCATTGAAGAAGTAAAAAAACCCGATCTTGATGCAAAGCTTGTCGCTGAAAGCATTGCTCAGCAGTTAGAGCGCAGAATTATGTTTAGAAAAGCTATGAAACGCGCAGTGCAAAGTGCATTGAAAAATGGAGCGCTGGGTGTTAAAACAAGCGTTGCAGGTCGTTTGGGTGGTGCTGAAATTGCAAGAACTGAATGGTATCGAGAAGGACGAGTTCCATTGCATACCTTTAGAGCTGACATTGACTACGGATTTGCAGAAGCAAATACTACATATGGAATTATTGGCGTAAAGGTTTGGATTTTTAAAGGCGAAATATTTGGCAAGCAAGAAGAAACGCCAGAAGTACTTATTGAAGAGGTTAGTGAATAATGTGCAATAGTTGATTTTTTAAAGATAAAATCAACTCGCTACTTCGTGACATAATATTTATAGCCCAAGGTAAAGTCGGGTGTTTTTGCGACTGCAACCCTGGGAACAACAAATAAAATTTGATTTTAAATTTTAGTTTTAGAGAATTTGGTTTATGGAACCGAAAAAAACAAAATATCGCAAACAACATAAAGGCAGAAATGCCGGTTCTGCTACTCGCGGCGCTAAAGTTGCCTTTGGTGAATTTGCGCTAAAGACAATTGATAGAGGCCGTATTACAGCAAGACAAATAGAAGCCGCGCGTAGAGCTGTTACTAGATATATAAAACGCGGCGGTAAAATTTGGATCAGAATTTTTCCAGATAAACCAATTACCAAAAAGCCATTAGAGGTTCGTCAGGGTAAAGGAAAAGGTTCCGTTGAGTACTGGGTTGCTTTAGTACAGCCCGGGAAAATTTTGTTTGAAATTGAAGGCGTTCCGGAAAGCAATGCTAGAGAAGCATTTTCACTGGCAGCTGCTAAATTACCTGTCAAAACAATATTTGTTAAAAGGGTTATAATGTAATGAAAGTCAGCGAATTGAGAGAAAAAAGTGTTGAAGAATTACAACAAGAGTTGGCGGCTTTAAGAAAAGAGCAGTTTAACTTGCGAATGCAAAAAGGCTGGGGCGAAGCGCCAAAGCCGCATAATTTCAAAAAGCGACGGGACATTGCTCGCGTTAAAACCGTTATTAATGAAAAGCAAAGAGAAAAAGCATGACAACTGAGGCAAAAAGTAAAGTAAAACGTACGCTGCAAGGCACTGTTGTAAGCAATAAAATGGACAAAACAATTGTGGTTTTAGTGGTTAGAAATGTAAAGCATAAAATGGGCAAGTATATAAAGCGTTCCACTAAAATTCACGCGCACGATGAAAAAAATATTTGCCAGATAGGCGATGTAGTAAAAATAGAAGAAACAAGGCCGCTTTCAAAAACTAAAAGCTGGTCTTTAGTAGAGGTAGTTGGAAAAGATATTACAACTCCTTCTGAATAAGCATTTAAGGATATATTGAAAGAAGATAAAAAAATAACTAGCCGCGTTTTATGCGGCACA
>PLMI01000161.1 GCA_003142435.1 Coxiellaceae bacterium
AAAATTGAATTGATTTATACCGTACTTTGATTTATGTTATTATTTTGCAGGAAAAAAGTTGTGATTTGATGAAAAACATGTAATAAAAAAGTCGTTATTTATCAAAGACTTACATAAAAGGACATGAAAAATTTAATAAAGATTCTTATTAGTGTTGCCGCATTACTTTTGTTATATAGCTGTGGCAAAAACAATCAGATTACACTGCAAGGATATATCGACGCGACTTATACATATGTTTCCTCAGGAGTCTCCGGTAAGTTGCTTACACTTTACGTCAACAAGGGTGACCACATTCAAGAGAATCAATTATTATTTAAATTAGATCCCGAACCGGAAACCTCGCAATTGGAACAAGCAAAAAATAAGCTGTCACAATCAGAACAAGTTTTAAGTGATTTACAAAAAGGGCAGCGTGATACGGTTATTAGTGGTTTGTTAGCGGCAAGATTACAGGTGATGGCTAACCTGGATTTTGCACGCAAAACTTTAGATCGATATCAGGCGTTATACAAAAGTGGAGTTTTAGATAAAAATTCATTAGATAAAGCGACCTCTGATTTTAACGAAGCCGATCAAAAAATGAAGGAGAGCGAAGCTCATATTGAAGAAGCGAGATTGGGAGCGCGTGAGAATTTAATCAAAGCACAGCAGGCTGTTGTAGCATCTAATATGGCAGAGGTGAAAGCTACGAGTTGGTCGGTATCGCAGAAAACAATCTATTCCCCAATAAATGCGAGAGTATTTGATAATTTATATGAGGTTGGCGAATTCGTTGAGCCGGGCAGTCCAGTTTACGTTTTATTACCACGCACCAAAATTAAAGTAATTTTCTTTGTTCCTGAAAGTTATTTAAGTTATATGAAAGCTGGTAAAATCATTTCTTTTAGTTGTGACAGCTGCAAACAAAAGTATCCCGTTGCCATAAGTTTCATTTCACCTGCAGCTGAATACACTCCGCCTGTTATTTTCAGTAAGGACAGCAGGGATAAACTCGTATATCGCATAGAAGCACTTTTATCTCCAGAAATTTCTGATCAATTTAACGTTGGTCAACCTGTAGATGTTTACATTACGTTAAAATAAATTTTAATTATGGAAAGGCAATGGCTCAACCATACGCAGCAATCGATGTAACTAATTTATGCAAGAACTTTAATGGCAAGCCGGCGGTTGCTGATGTTTCGTTGCAAGTTTATGAGGGAGAAATATTTGGTTTTCTTGGGCCTAACGGGGGCGGTAAAACAACTACGATACGCATGTTGTGCGGTTTGTTAACTCCTGATTGCGGCAACGGAACTTGTATGGGATTTGATATTCGCAAAGACTCTTTGGAACTAAAGAAAGTCATAGGCTACATGACTCAGCAATTTAGCTTATATGAAGAGCTGACGGTTCGCGAGAATTTGGATTTTGCCGCAAGGCTTTATGGAATTGAGAACGCAAAAGAAACCGTAAATGAAAGCATAAAGGAACTGGGCTTAGAAGATAAAGGGCATCAACTGGTTGCAACGTTATCAGGAGGATGGAAGCAGCGGTTGGAACTTTCAGCGGCACTTTTGCATCACCCTAAATTACTGCTGCTCGATGAACCGACTGCGGGAGTTGATCCAAAATCAAGAAGGGATTTTTGGGATCGTATTGTGGGGTTATCGGCTGAAAAAATTACGACGTTAGTGACAACGCATTATATGGACGAAGCAGAAAAGTGCAGCCGCTTAGCCTATATTTCGCAGGGAAAAATTTTAGTGCGCGGCACTAAAGAGGAAATAATAAAAAACTCCGACCTTAATGCTTTTGAAATTTCCGGGACTGAGTTGTCTGAGTTTCTAAAAGAACTAAGAGCAAGTTTTCCCGCTTTGCAAGTAAGGGCAGTTGCAAATGTTTTGCGTGTTTGCGACAAAAATAAAAATACTATTTTAGAAATCGCTGAAAGATATAAAAATAGAGGATTTGAGTGGCGCGAAGTTTTTCCGAATCTCGAAGAAATTTTTATAAGTTTAGGTTGAATCATTATGAGTCTTGGATTTTTTAAAACTTTTGCTTCTTTTTCTTTTCGCAGGCTATGGGCTGTAATCATTAAAGAATTTATACAATTACGCCGTGATCGCCTTACTTTTGCGATGGTGATTTCAATTCCGTTAATGCAACTGATTTTGTTTGGTTATGCAATAAACACTAATCCTAAAAACATGCCGACTGTAATTGTATCGGCAGATTATAGCGTTTTTACGAGAACTTTCATTAATGGCCTGAAAAATACGCAGTATTTTGATGTACAGCAGGAAGTAAAAGGCGAAGCTGATGCAAAGCGCCTTTTAGAAAGTTGGAAAACGCAATTTGTGATCACAATTCCAAAGGATTTTACCAAAAATCTTTTACGCGGTGAAAGACCGCAGCTTTTGATTGAGGCTGATGCTACAGATCCTGTAGCGACAAACAGCGCTTTGGCGGCAATAACAGTTATGTCACAGAATATTTTTGATCCTTTGTTTGTGGGCCCGTTAGCTAAACTGCACTCTGTTTCTCCATCTATAAATCTAGTTACACATGCTGTTTATAATCCCGAAAGCATAACGAGATATAATATTGTGCCTGGATTGCTTGGCGTTGTTTTAGTGATGACTTTGTCGTTTATCGCGGGTTCATGCATTACGAAGGAACGAGAAAAAGGTACGATGGAGCATTTGCTTTCGACTCCTGTTCGGCCGCTTGAAGTCATGTTTGGGAAAATAACGCCATTTATTGTTGTTGGTTATATCCAAATGGCATTAGTTCTTTTAGTATCCAGATTTTTATTTCAGGTTCCTATTTACGGCAGCATTACGTTGCTTGTTATACTTTCGTTACCTTTTATTGCAGCAAACCTTGCTGTAGGTTTAACTTTTTCCAGTTTAGCTAAAAGTCAGCTTCAAGCAACGCAGATGTCTACTTTTTATTTTCTGCCATCATTTTTGTTGTCAGGATTTATGTTTCCTTTCAAGGGAATGCCTTTGTGGGCACAATACGTTGGCAATCTTTTGCCGCTGACGCACTTTTTGCGGATTACGAGAGGCATAATTCTCAAAGGAAATACTTTGACTTTGTTGTGGTCTGATATTTGGCCGATTATAGTGTTCATGTTGATTGCGATGTTGATTGGCGTTACGCGCTATCGCCAGACTTTGGATTAACCCACAGGTCGTTATTGAATAATTCGTATTTTTTGATTTGGTAGCCGCAAGCTTTAGCTTGCGTAGAATTGCGATTAAAAAATGCAGGCTTTTCTG
>PLMI01000001.1 GCA_003142435.1 Coxiellaceae bacterium
TTTTTGCGAGCGTAACCCTGGGAATTTATTATGAATTTTACAGATCTTTTTATCCGCCGACCAGTTTTCGCAATGGTTTTAAGTTTGATTATTTTATTAGTCGGACTTAAATCCTATTTTGCGTTGCCGGTAAGATTATATCCTAAGGTTGATGCTACCGCTGTTAACGTTTATGTTACGTATCCTGGTGCAGATGCTTCTCTGATGGAAGGGTTCGTTACAACTCCTATCGAAAATGCAATAGCTGGAGTTGACGGAATTGACTACATGATTTCGCAAAGTACAGCGGGAACTTCCAGTATAACGATTTACTTCACTTTAGGATATGACATCAACGTNNAAACTCAAAAGTTTCCTCAGTTCGATCTAAATTACCTAACGATATTAACGACCCAGTCGTTGCGAAAAAAGATCCAAATGCCCAGCCAAGCATGTATATAAACTACCTGGGCGGTAGCATGCCTGCAGAGCAAATTAGCGATTATTTAGAAAGAGTTATTCAACCTCAGCTGCAAACTTTACCGGGAGTTTCTCAGGCGCAAATTTATGGCAGTGACTACGCAATGCGCATTTGGCTGGATCCGACTCTTATGACTGCGCGAAATATCACCACTCAGGATATTACAAGCGCGCTCATAACGAAAAATGCTCAAACTCCTTCAGGGCCAATAAAGAGCACTTTGCAACAGTTAAACGTCAAAAATAATACTGACCTTACCACGGAAGAGCAGTTTAATAATCTTGTTATTCGCGAAAGCGATGGCAGCCTCGTTCGCATTAAAGATGTTGGCAGGGCGGAACTTGGCGCTAAGACAACAGACGTCTCTGCATTTGCTGCGAATAAAACTTCTATAGAGCCTATGGTTACTATTGCTATTACCCCCGGTCCCACGGCAAATCCTGTTGACGTTTCCAGCGAAGTTAAAGCTATTTTTCCTAAATTTGCGAAGACCATGCCCAAGGGGCTAACTTCGCGAATAGTTTGGGATAATTCAATCTATATTGCCCAATCTATTGAAGAAGTTCAAAAGACGATTGTGGAAGCAACAATCTGCGTTATTTTTGTGGTGTTTTTATTTTTAGGCGCCTGGCGCGTCTTGCTAATTCCTGTGGTCACTATTCCTCTGTCTTTGATTGGTGTTTGTACAATCATGCTTATGATGGGGTATACCATAAACACCATGACGTTGCTTGCTATGGTATTGGCAATTGGTATGGTAGTTGATGATGCAATCGTTGTTGCTGAAAATGTTCATAGGCATTTATCGATGGGGCGCACTCCTTTTCAAGCGGCTATTTATGGCGCAAGAGAAATCCAATTTGCAGTTATTGCTATGACTTTTACTCTCGCCGCAGTTTATGCGCCGATTGGTTTTTTATCGGGATTGACGGGATCGCTATTCAAAGAATTTGCTTTTACATTAGCTGCTTCCGTCGTTATTTCCGGATTTATCGCGTTGACTCTATCGCCCATGATGTGTTCCAAATTCATGAATGCCGAGGCGCTAAATGGCGGATTGGCGCGTTTTATTCATCATTTTTTTGATGAAAAAATAATGAGCAATTATAAGAAGTTGCTTACTAAAGTGATTACCTATAGAAAAACTATCATTAGTATTATTATTGCAACTTTTGCCTTAATTATTTTTCTTTTTAAAATTCTTCCTGGAGAGTTGGTGCCACGGGAAGATGTTGGTGGAGTTTTTATTTCTATAACTGCTCCAACATCTGCAAATTTCAAATACACGGAAAAATATACAAGTTACATTCAGCCAATACTCCAGCATTACCCTGAATTAGATTCTTCGATTATTGTAAATGGCACGAGCGGGCCAAATACAGCTATTGGTTTTATGATTTTAAAGCCATGGGCTGAGAGAACGCGCAGTGCGTTTGATATAGTTCAGGATTTGCGCCCAAAGCTTTGGGCTATAACCGGCCTTAATGCTTTTCCTCTTGTTCCTTCATTAGTTCCTGGCGCTGGCGGAGGAATGCCGATACAGCTCATCATTCAAACTACCGGCGATTACGAAGATCTTTACAAAGTGATGCAAAAGTTATTGGCTGCCGCGAAATCAAATCCAAAACTTATGAACGTTGATACTGACCTTAAGTTAGATCAACCGGAAGTAGACTTGCATATAGACCGCAATCGTGCAGGTGATATGGGCATTGACATCAAAGATTTAGGAAATGCCGTCAATATAGCCTTAGGTGAACCGCAGACAAATCAATTTTCTCTTATGGGCAGAGCATACTACGTAATTCCGCAATTAGAACCGCAATATCGAAATCGTCCCGACTCTCTCAACCTGTTGTATATGCGAACACAAAGCGGCGATTTGGTTCCACTTTCCAATTTAGTCTCTTTATAAGAAACATTGCAGCCGCAAAGTTTGAATCACTTTCAACAGCTAAGATCGGCTACTTTAACCGCTGCCCCAATCCCCGGATATTCGATGGGACAGGCTTTGAGTTTTCTTCAAGGAGAAGCATCCAAAGCTGTTCCCGGCGATATGAAATTAGACTATGGCGGCGAGTCACGGCAATTTGTGCAAGAGGGAAGCAGTTTGTTAGCTACTTTTGCCTTTGCCATTATTTTCATTTTTTTGATTTTAGCTGCCCAATTTGAAAGTTTTCGCGATCCATTTGTGGTCTTGTTCAGTGTGCCGCCATCAGTTTTTGGCGCTCTGTTAATTTTATTTTTTACTATGCGCACGTCAATACACAGCACCGTAAATATTTATTCAGAGATTGGTGTGGTTACCTTGATTGGTTTAATAAGCAAGCATGGTATTTTAATGGTAGAATTTGCTAATCAATTGCAGGAACAGGGGCGTACCATAAAAGAAGCAATTATTGAAGCGGCAAGTATTCGTTTAAGGCCGGTTTTGATGACTACGGGAGCGATGATTTTGGGTGCGGTTCCTTTGGCAGTTGCAACGGGCGCCGGATCAATCTCCAGAAGCCAAATTGGCTTGGTGATTGTTGGCGGTATGACTATTGGCACTCTATTTACTTTATTTGTTGTGCCGACAATGTATACTTTAATAGCATCGAAAAAAGTTTCTGCAGCGGAAATAGACAAGAAACTAGAAAGTAATGTGCCCGTCAAAGAAGGGTAGAATTGCGTAGCGTGAATTGTTAATATATAAAGATTATTAGTTCGTATTTTCTGTTATTTTCGGTAGCCGCAGGCTTTAGCCTGCGTAGAGTTG
>PLMI01000111.1 GCA_003142435.1 Coxiellaceae bacterium
CCACTACAATAGCTTGAGGTGAAATCTTTTCAAAATTTACTTTAGGATCACCTTTATAATAAAGAAAAGCTTGTGGTGAAATCATTTCAAAACTTACTTGAAGTTTTTCAAATTTTCCGATGTTACAAGAATTTGGAGGATATTTGTTAAATACCTTCCCAAAATGCGCGGCTTTTTCGCTATCAGGAAGCTGACAGCAATATAATAAATAGTCGGCAGCTTCTCTATCAAAATTGTGCAGTAAAAATTCCGGGTCAGTGTTAGTGTTTCTACAAAATTTACAAAAATCGTTAAAACGCCTCTTTCTAATAATGCTACTTTTTTGCAGTACAATCTGCGATTCATAATAAATCATCGCAAATGGTCCGCATAACCCTTCCTTAGATAGCCATCCAATCTCTTCCGGCTTAAGCTTAGGGGAAAAATAATCCCCTATATCAACATTTGCAACTGCAAGAAGTTGGCAAATTTGCGGAATATCTGCTATGTTGATTGGATTCTTTTTAAGAAATGCAAAAATATTTTGACGAATAAATGCTTCTTTGGCTTCTTGCGCACCAGATTCCATACGCGGGTAACCTTGCAATATCACATCTACATACTTATTTAAATTACTGAGCTGTGTGAAGTCAGGAGTTTGCATTTTAGTAAACTCTGTAGCAGATGCTTTGCTGCCGGGAGAAACTGGTGGCTTTAAATTCTCCGCTAAATCAGCCCACCCGGTTAAGCCTACACCCAATGCCCTGCTCGCTAAACAAATTGAAACACTTTTATTATCGTCTCCTTTTTTACACTTCTCTGTTGCATAATTTCCCGCATAACTTTTCAATAGCAATTCAATTCCTTCATATGAACAACTGTATTCACTTCTTGCAGATGGTTTTACACGCAGTAATAAACTCTCAAGAACTATTTGCCCGTAAGACCTTGAGTCAACTGAACTACTATGAGTTTCACCTGAAGGTGAAGCAAAAGCCGGCGTTACCTGTAATTTCTGTTTGCATTGAACCAATTGCCCCATAAAATAT
Organism: Coxiellaceae bacterium; assembly: GCA_003142435.1. Taxonomy (GTDB): domain Bacteria; phylum Pseudomonadota; class Gammaproteobacteria; order UBA9339; family UBA9339; genus FEN-1226. The sequence goes on from PLMI01000111.1 coordinate 1,029, forward strand.
CTGAAAGCATTTGCAATTGCGCCTGAATCATCATCACTATTAGACTTATCAGCAAAATAATCCTTCACATAATCTGCATCTTGGAACATGGCAAAACAAAAATCCTCAGATGCTTTTTTCAATTCGCTATTCGCTGCAAATACGTCTTGGTTATCCCCGTGAAAACCATAAATTTTCACCATTAGAGCCCTTGCCATTTGCATGACGCCATCCAACCTTTGTTCAGCTCCACATATCAACGAATCATTAAGCGCGGTACCAAAGTCTGAGTGATTTTTTACTTCTTTTAACGCTTTTTCTGCCTCCGTTTTTTTGTACACCAGATAGTTCATTGCAAATATGAGTTCATCTTCGGTCACCTCACCTTTTTCACTATCTATTTTCTTTTGCAGTTCTTTATCAAACAAGTATTCCCCAGAAGTACACAAAAAATCTTCTGCGTCCTTCTTACAAGCTCCATCAGCTTGCAGTAGAGCATAGCCATGGATCAACTTCTGCCTAAAAGCCCTCGAGGTTTCAGGAGCTTTTACAAGGCCTATAGAGCTCGGATCATCAAATAAATTAAGGTTAAATTTTTGCTCTGCTTTTTCGTTATATTCTTTTACTTTAGAAAAAGCATATTTTATATGGTCTTTTAATAAACTGTCATTTGCAGGCGAAAGCTCAGATGGTAATGATGTAATCCTAGAAAAAATCAGAAAATACATCGCTGTATTTACACAAGTTATCGCTGTATTTACACAAGTTTCTGCCTCGTAAGATGAAGATGGTTTAATTGATCCCAGTATTGTTTCACAAAATTTTATCGCCTGTCCTGCTAAAGCTCTTCCTTCTTCATCATTACTTAAAAATATCCCGCTTGCATTTTCACAAAATACTTTTATAAGTACAGCTGCTTGCGTAGCTATCCTAGAACTATCGGCTACAGGTAGAGGTAGGCTCATTTCGTATAACAAATAACTCATACCAAATTGAAGTATTCTATAATTATTTGTAACCCATATAGCACCCAGCTGACCATCAGTATCATAGGCATCAAGTCTATTTGCCATTTCTTCGCTGTTTTTTTGCTTTGCTTGAACTTCCTGTATAGTAGTTAACAAGTAGCACCCAAAAGTAGCAAAAAATATTTCTAAATCATTTTTAAATTTAGAGTTTTCTTCAGGATCTTTTGCAGAAGTATCTTCACATCTTCGTTGCGCGATGGCATATACCATCAATAAATTACTTATAAGAGATCGCAAAGTTTCATTGTCGCTGTGAAAATTATTGAAAAAGTTAAAATCAAACTCCGACTCCGATCCTGTTTTCTTTTTATATAGACTTATTAATTCACATGCTCTCCATGTGGTATTTACTAACGCTGCAATCGTAGCTTTATCTTCGGTAGAAGAATCAAATAATGGTATCTTCGATATAATTATATTTAGTGCCCGTTGTGCCGCCACATCAACTACATGAACATCTTTTTGACCGGCTGAAACTTGTTCAGTAGTTTCTAATAATTTTGTACAAAATTCTACAGCCTTTACATCTAACCCATCCTTTCTATTTTTGCCTTTACTTTGAGTTCTAAATATATTTTGCGCGCCATCACATATTTTTTCAGCAACTGAAGCTGCTTGAATTCTACTTACAGAACTATTATGTGACTGCGTTATTGTTAAAAGCGAATAGTCTATTAAAAACATAAGTTGCTTTGACGGTTCATCTCCATCTTTATATTCAACCGTAGAACTCTTTTTGGGTGTAGCATTAGCAGAACCAGCTCTTTTAACCGGGGTTGAAGGTTCAGGTGATGTTGAGCTTGCAGCCGAAGGTGGCAAAGAGAAAACTTCTTCTTGGGGAGTCAATTTAGCGGAGAAATAATCTCCCAAAGCCTTAACAATTGCAGCCCTTTGCCCTGGATCTGTAGCAACCCCATATGCGCGCAACAAATTTTTTTCAAAAGATGCCGAAGACAATTTAGGAAAACCAAAATTACTAAGGACATCCAATAAACCAAATTCAAATTTTTCTTGTTTCGTATCTGTTTTATATTGCGCTATCAAAGAACAAGCTTCCAATACGTGGGCCAGCAAATCTTTATCTCCCGTCTTAGAAGAATAATCTAACCATATTATTCTCGATAACCCTAAATATAACGCTGCATATGCACAAATATCCACCTCTTGAGCTTGAAGTGGTTTAGTAGTTGCTAACACTTTTTTGCAAAATTCTATCGCATTTTCATTTAATTTATCTTCTCTTTCGGAAAATACTTTTATTACGTTTCTTGCGTCTTTTCCAAATAATCTTTGGATAACACATGTTGCTTGATTTCTACAATTAGAATCAGCAAGCCTAGGCAACAAATAGTCTATAGCTAACTGAATCGCTCTTACGTTTTCACTCTTTGCAGCACAAGTAACTTCGGCAATTTTACTGGGAGTAAGAGACATACTGCGGGATGTAACTGATTCGTAATTAGTAGCTGGTGATTGAGTATCAGGACTACCTCTTCTCCTAGGAGGAGGAGGTGTTGATGGCACGCCAGTTGCGGATGGAACCGAAGGCACTTCAGTTGCAGCAGGAGTTAATGGCATCCCGGTTGCCGATAGAGAAACTAAATTGGTAATTTCTTCTGGCGAAACTAAATTAAAAGCTTCCAATAGATAATCGCCAAAAGCTTCCAAAATTGCAGCCTTTTGCCCTTGCTCTGCAGCAACCTCATATGCACGCAATAAATTCCTTTTAAGGGATTCCAAAGTTTTACGATCTGGTATATCTAAACCTAAACGAAGAGAACGAGGATTATTAAACAAATGAAGATCAAATGGACGACCAGATTTATCATTATACTGCTTCATTAAACGGCACGCATCCAATGTACAGGCTAATAAAGTATCACTCGTAGTCTTATTAGGATCCAAGATTGCTATTTTAGATAAAACCAAACATAGCGCAGCATTTGTACAACACTCCGGTTCTGATTCGACAGATTTTTTAGTACCTGCTAAAATTCGTTGATAAAAATCTTCTACCAAAGTATCTAGGGCTAAAGGGGCCCCATTTTTATTCTTTCTCTTCTCGCCATTACTTAAAAATAAGCTATTGCTACCGTTAAATAATCTTGCGAAAACCGAAGCTGCTTGATTTCTAATAACTGGATCATTGGGAGAAATCTCCATTTTGTGCAATAAATACATTATAGAAAACTGCATTTTTTCTCTTGCTTCATTTCCAAAATCAGAACTAGGATTATAATTATCTAACGTTTTTTCTTTTAAAATCTCTTCTAACAAATACTCTCCAAAAACTTGGAAAAATTTCTCTTTTTCGCTTTGATTCTCCTCAACTTTTGTAAATGTCCACACCCACAACCGCAATAAGTTCTGCTTAAAATTCACAATTTGCGTAGCTCCTAGCAGACCTGTATTAATTCCTAAACGCTCAGCAGTAAATAACTCAGGATTAGGCGATTTTTGTATAAAGGATCTTATGGACAATTGTTGCGCGGTTGCCTGGTTATATAATGACAATAAATCAAATGCTGCATGCACATGACCAATTGGAGAGTCTCCTGGCACAGTAAGCGCTATCGCAGACAAAACTGCATATAATGTAATACCTACTACCGTCCCCCTCGGCACATTGGTTAAATCATAGTAATCACTACGCGCCTCATCTTTTTCTGCTCTTGCAGAGATAGCACTGTAGCATTTTTCAGGACTTGCTTCTGTTATTTCACGATGATATTTATTTACAATTGTAAAAATACTTTCTCTAAAACCCATCAGGGAACAGAAGTTATGCGCACACGTAACATTTTCAGAGAGATGCATTTGTCCGCATAGCTTTGGAACTATATCAGCAAGAGTCAAATAGCCGGTGATTGCAACTGGTGTTTTTCTTACATTTAAATCAGTGAAGCATGTCGTAATGCTTTGAGAAATACTATTGAATTCCTCGACTGTTATTTTTCCCTCGGCTTTTGTTGGCGAAGATTGCAATTCTCCTAACTTGCTTAACTTCTCGTGAAGTTTGGACAAACCTTCTTCGATGCCCTTTTCAAAAAAAGTCTGATTACCAGAAATACTTCCGTATCTAAATAATTTTATATAACCAGTGTTACTAATTCCTGTTACTTCTAAAAAATTAGCTATTGTCTGAACCTCTGGAGAATATTCATTTAAAAGAAAACAAGCTCTTAACATATTATGAGCTATTTGCTCAACATATTTGTCTTTTTTTTCTACTAAATACTTTTCCTCATCAGTTGCGATATTTACTAACAAAGCAAAAATGGTAAGTGCAACTTGTTTATTATCCAAAGATACTCTAGATACTCTTCTTTTTCTATCTCTAAAATCTTTTAAAAAACCTGTTTTGGCATCTGCCTTAAATAAATCAGATATTTTTGGCAACCCATTTACTATACTCCCAGCATTTTCTTTAATTTGTTCTACTGCTAGCGCTCCTTTACTTCCATCTTTCATTTTCGGAAAGACAGGAGATCCATTAGAACCTAAAAAAAACACACTTAGATCTTCATTAGTTACAATGAGCAGAATTTGAGTGGTCGGTATCGGTGGAGTAACAGTAGGCTCTGATGCCGCTCGCGGAGCTTCCTCCGGTTTAGCATCCGGTGATGGAATATTTGACCAGGATTTACCCTTTGATTGACTCTCTAAATTTATTCCTGGTATCGCAGCTGGTGTAAATGGAAGATTGCCCGACGGCGCCTGCGCTGGAGTAGATGGTGCAGAGGAAGAAGCATGGGATACTGTTGAGGCACTTGAATCACCGCTTAAAGGAGAAGTATTGTTAGCAGCTGCTGGAGCAGGTGGACTTAACAAAGCATTGCTAGGACTTGCACATAACGTATACTCTCTAAGCGCCATAAAATCACCTCTACGAAAATTAAGGGTTTTTGAAACATAAAAAAATAGATGAGCCATAAAAAATCATTACGACTTATCTAATTAAAATCCTTTTTTTCTTATCCCTATACAAATATTATACTACAATACATTTAGTTATGTGTGATAAAGCCAAATAAATGCACAAAATTTAAACACTAGAGTTTGATACTTTTAATAATCTTTATAAAAACAAAAACTTAATTTTAAGAAAATTAACTAAAGGCGTATATTTTTTAAAATAACATTAAAATGAGTTATTTTTAAAACCACTGAAAAATGTCATGCTACAGTGTATTTTCTGGTTTTGCTGAATACAGCAATTTTCTTGTGCTCCCATTTTTGTTTTATATTGTCATTGCCTCAAAAGTGAGAATCCATAAACTTATGGTATATAAATTTCCACCGATTAAAAAACGCAAGCTAAAACCTGCAGCTACCAAGTCAAAAAAAAACAGAAATTATTAATTAACCTGAATTCGGTGTAAGAA
>PLMI01000148.1 GCA_003142435.1 Coxiellaceae bacterium
AAGCTAAATTTATAATTCTTGCCACTGGCGGTGCAAGTAAAGTCTATCTTTATACCAGCAATCCAGATTGCTCAAGCGGTGACGGAATTGCAATGGCATGGAGGGCTGGTTGTAAAATAAAAAACATGGAGTTTAATCAATTCCATCCAACGTGTTTATATCACCCTAAGGCAAAATCATTTCTTATAAGTGAAGCTTTGCGCGGCGAAGGCGCTAAATTGTTATTACCAAATGGACAGCCATTCATGCAAAAATTTGATAGCCGGGAGGAGCTGGCTCCAAGAGATATTGTGGCAAGGGCTATTGATCACGAAATAAAGCGTTTAGGAGTTGACTGTGTTTATTTAGATATAAGCTTTAAACCAGAGCAATTTATAATAGAGCATTTTCCTACTGTTTATCAGACTTGTTTACAATATGGATTTGACATCACTAAGCAGCCGATTCCAGTAGTTCCTGCAGCCCATTATACTTGCGGCGGAGTTATCACAGACATTCATGGACGTACAAATATAAAGGGATTATATGCTATCGGGGAAACGGCATGTACTGGCCTTCACGGAGCGAACCGAATGGCAAGCAATTCACTTTTAGAATGCTTAGTGTTTGGAACTTCTGCAAGTTTGGATATCCAACAAAAAATAGATGAAATACCTATGCCAAATCCCAGTAAACCCTGGGATGAAAGTAAAGTCACTAATTCTGACGAGGAAATTGTAGTCAAACACAATTGGGGAGAACTCCGAAGGCTGATGTGGAATTACGTTGGCATAGTACGAACTAATAAACGGCTGGAACGGGCACGAAATAGAATTACGCTTTTGAAAAAAGAAATTCAGGAATACTACGGCAATTTTAGAGTAACAAAGGACCTTCTGGAACTTAGAAACTTAGTTATAGTTGCAGACTTAATTGTTAAAGCGGCGCGCAAAAGGAAAGAAAATATAGGACTGCATTACAATTTGGATAATCTCACAAAATAAAGCTTATCCCCTTCGTCTTTCAAACGTAGACTTTGTTGCGCCTTTGCTCGCATGCTCATTTACCTAAAAGTAAACTCCGCTTGCTCGCGAAAGGCGCGCCTCGTCTATGTTTGAAATACTGTGGGTATCTCCATTAAATAGTTTTTTGCTTTATAAAACTATGATCGTCTTTAATTCTATGTTTGTTGTCAAATTAGTACTAATATCCCAAATGTTCACGCAAACTAATCAGCAAGTCTTTGGTCGGGTATTTAGTATAATCCTTATATATAGTGACTATTTCTTTGACATGAATATGTAAATGTTTTTTCATAAGGTCACAAAAATGTGATAGAGCGATTACATACAATTTAGTTCCTTTAGAAGAACCAAGCATGCCTTTAATAAATTTCGCCAACTCCAATGCAAAATGCTCCGCCTCTGTTTTCTTTGGATCTCCTTCATCAAAAGATCCGTGCGCGTTACCATCTGTTTTATAATGGCCTGGTCTATCAGACATTAAATCTGAAATCTTTTTACGGCTGTCGGGATGTTCAAAATCCTTAATTAAAGTCAAGCCAGAAGTACGCAGATTATCTGAGGAATAAAGGCAAGCGTGCGATGAATTTGCAACTAAAATTAAGTTTTGATAAGAAGAAGTATTAGGCATTAAAATATCTCCGTATTAATCAGGGTCTGTTTACATTTCTACTAATCTGGTCGTAATTCATCGATTTTCTGTGCTCCGCTGCTCACATATTTTCAACATATGCTGTGCTGCGGTGCTCTAAAATCAATGAATTACGCCGCAGTTTAGCGAAATGTCAACAGCCCCCAATTGGTTAATATAATTTTTTCTAGAAAGATGTATGTATTATAGTACGAAAAAATTATTCCTTGCAAAAAATCATCTGTACCCTTCGCCTTTCAAGCCGCGACGTTGTTGCAAACTCGTCTCGCGGCGGGTGTACTTTTTTGTACACTTCCGCTACTCGACTTCGTTTGCGCCTAGTCGCAACTTTAAACGCTTTGGGTATGTTTTTTAACTTTTACCATCAATATTCCGCCCAAGGCAAAAAGCAAAGCGCTTATTACAATTGGCAAAACATTAGCGATATTAGTTAAAACAGCCATGGAAAAGCTTATAACAATAAATGCCAAGCTACTAAGCGAAGCTGTACCGCCCATGGCACGTCCCTGCTCTTTCGGTGTAACTGCATTGGAGTAAATTGCTAAAAAACTGCTATAAGTTAATAACTCAACTATTGAAAATATGGCAATGATAATTCCGACCATTATTAAATGTACTTTGAATGCTAAACACATGAGTACAATTGCGCTAATAATGGAAGTATAAATAACGACGCTTTTAAGAGGAAATTTTTGCACGATAAATTTTTGGATTATCAATATAGTAAAGATATTACTTAAACCCATCAGGCAATAAAATAAACTGATGTATTTTGTACTTAAATCAAACACTATTGACAAATAAAGTGGAATTCCCGTGAAAAACATCACCCAAGCAGCAGTAATACAAAAGAAAATTAGGCTAAGATAGGTAAGTCTGGAATCAGTAAAAACAAATAAAAATGAAGAAAACATCTTTTTCAAATCGAATCCTTTTTTAAACTCTTTTGGCTTATAAGACTCAACAAATAAAAATAATATCATTCCCGCGTTTAGCAACGCGAGTCCACTTGCAATCCAAAAAGGAGCGGCAATGCCTAAAGATAAAATGCTCGATTTTCCCCCGGTAAGAGTAGTAATCAAAGGCCCAAGTATAAATCCCATACTCAAAGCAAAAATCATCCATCCCATAT
>PLMI01000077.1 GCA_003142435.1 Coxiellaceae bacterium
TACCGGTTAGAAATTTACAAATAGGAATTATTCAATAGTGTCTATTTAAAGATTAGTTTTTTCTACTGTATGTATTATACCAATGAATTTACCTAAAATTAAATTTTAAAGAGATATTAATTGATGAAATAATAATATCCAAAGCATCATTCTCATTACCAAGTTATGATTCATGTTCTTTTAGATAAATATGTCGACCATTACGAACACAAAGCTTCATGCAAATAATATTTTCCCGTACAAATCATATTCGTCAGAATTTTCTATTTGAACATCAATGATGTCACCTTGAATAATTTTTTTATTTTCAGTGTTTCTGACAAAAACCAGGCCATCGATATCAGGAGAATCTGCGAAACTTCGGCCTATTATGCAGCCATCATCGTCGAAGTCGTCAACAATTACTTTAATGATTTTGCCAATTTTCCTTTTCAGTTTTTCAATGCTTATTTTTTGCTGTAATGACATAAACTCATGAAACCGTTTTTCTTTTATATCCTCAGATATTTTATTGGGGAAGCTATTTGCTTTTGCGCCATCAACGTCCGAGTATTTGAAACAGCCAACGCGATCAAATTTCACTTTTGATATAAAAGACAAAAGATCTTGAAATTCTTTTTCTGTTTCGCCGGGAAAACCTACAATAAAAGTACTTCTAATGGTTAAATCAGGACAAATCTCTCGCCAGGATTTTATGCGCTGCAGCATATTTTCATCATTTGCAGGGCGACTCATTAGGCATAAAATTCTGCTGTTTGCATGTTGCAGCGGCACATCAAGATAGGGAACTATTTTTTCTTTTGCCATTAAAGGCAGAACTTTATCAATATGTGGATAAGGATATAAATAATGCAGCCTAATCCACGCTTTTAATTCGCTTAGTGCAAAAATCAGTTCTTGAAAATTCGAAGTTTTGAGATCAGTTCCGTAAGCTGCAGTATCTTGAGAAACAATTATTAATTCTTTGGCGCCATTAGCAATTAACATTTTGGCTTCTGCAATAATTTCTTTTAGTGCACGGCTTTTTAATTTACCGCGTAAATCCGGAATAATGCAGTAAGAGCATGCGTGATTACACCCTTCGGATATTTTCAAATAAGCATAATGCTTGGGTGTCAGCTTTATATTCTGAGATAGAAGAGCATTAGTCCGAATTTTTGGTTTTTTTGTTAGGGGCAAATGTTTTTGAACAAGCTGGATTAATTTTTCTGTTTCGTTGGGGCCTGTTATTTCCAGAACTTCCGGGCAATTTTTTAGAATGATTTCCTGTTTTGCACCTAAACATCCGGTAACGATTACTTTGCCATTTTCTTGAAGGGCAGCGTTTATATTTTCCAGTGATTCCAAAATGGCATCATTTATGAACCCGCAGGTATTTATTACAACTAAATCAGCTTTGGTATAATCATCAGTAACTTTATAGCCAAGATTTAATAAACGAGTGATAATTTTTTCTGAATCGACAAGATTTTTTGGGCAGCCGAAAGTGGCTAAAGCTACGCTTAAGAATTTATTCATTATTTTTAATTATTATTCATTATCTTGGGATAAAATATACTATATTTCTGTAATAAAACCTAGAGTATTTTTGCTAATAACCAACGCAGATCATACAATATGAATGATACTGAATATTTTTTTAGAATAAAAGCGGCTGTGACTAAATGAAAATTATCGAATCCATTGACCAATTAAGCAATTTTGAATTTCTGGATAAACATCCTTTGGCTCAAAATGATTTATCTTCTAGAGAGAAGGAAGAAATGGATTTGGCAGATCTAAAAAAATTAGCAGAGCGCTGTGTTACAAAAAAATCCGAAATAGAACCAAAAAATAAAATCTCGAATATACTGCGGGGGAATAGTATATTTGGTGGAGGTGCGCCATTACCTGGAAGGCCTTGTGTTGTCCCTTTTTCTTTTAAACCATACGAACAAACTTCTAAAGGTGAAACATCATAAAAACGCATAACTTCATATTCAGAAATTATTCATTTGAATTTTGTTCAGGAATGCTTTTCGCTAAAGCCAGGTACTGTGCCCAGCGGCGTTTAATGTCATTTTCTGCTTGATGTAATAATTCCTCTGCATGTTCCGGATTTTCTCTTGTCAAAACAGTAAAACGATTCTCATTATAAGCGTAATCTTTGAACGGAATGCTGGGAGGCAGACAATCTAACTGAAATGGCGGCAAGCCTTCTTTTACGCGATCCGGATTATAGCGATATAATGGCCAATAACCGCATTTTACCGCAAGTTTTTGTTGTGTCATCCCTTTTTGCATGTCGATTCCATGAGCAATGCAATGGCAGTACGCTATTATTAAAGAAGGGCCATTAAAACTTTCCGCTTCCTGAAAAGCTTGGATCGCTTGAGAAGGGTTTGCGCCAAGTGCAATACTCGCGACGTAAATATTGCCATAAGTCATCATCAAAAGGCCTAAATCCTTTTTAGCTGTAGGTTTGCCATTGGCTGCAAATTTTGCAACTGCGCCGCGTGGTGTTGCTTTCGATGATTGTCCTCCGGTATTGGAATAAACTTCAGTGTCTAAAACAAGCATGTTTATTTTGCGGCCGCTTGCAAGGACATGATCTAAACCGCCAAAACCGATGTCGTAAGCCCAGCCGTCGCCGCCGAAACTCCAAACGCTCTTGCGGATCAGGTAATC
>PLMI01000048.1 GCA_003142435.1 Coxiellaceae bacterium
TCCTGTTGTTTTTCCTTTTTTTGCTCTTTTGCTTTCATAAAATAACCAGTTTTTTAACATTTTTTGCAATTTCCTGGTTATTTTACATCACTCTTTTCTTCACTTAAACCTATTTCTATCGATGTTTTTTGATTATTCAGGTACGACTATTTAAGCGATGAAAAATGACAGATTAGGTCATTTTCGTTACAATGCCCAACATTATGGCAGAACATAACAGTGAAATTCTTGGAAAACTAAACGAAGCGCAGCTGCAGGCTGTTACGGCCCCTTTGGACAGCAATCTGCTCGTCCTGGCAGGCGCCGGCAGCGGTAAAACACGTGTTTTAATTCACCGCATTTGGTGGTTGCTGCGGCAGGGAATAAATTATAACAATATTTTCTCTGTGACTTTTACCAACAAGGCTGCCGGAGAAATGCGCGAGCGGCTTTTAGAAATGCTGAATGTTGATTTGCAAAGAATGTGGATTGGCACTTTTCACAGCCTGGCGCATCGGTTTTTGCGATTACATTGGCAAGAGGCAGAATTGCCAATGTCATTTCAGGTGATAGATGCAGATGATCAATATCGTTTACTACGCCGCATTCATAAAACTTTCAATTTAGACGAAGAAAAATGGCCAATCAAACAATCTCAAAATTTTATTAACAACAGTAAGGATAAATGTTTGCGCGGAGATAAAATAAGCGCACATCATTTAGCAGATGCCACTTCGACCAAAATTTATTGTGCTTATGAGGATATTTGTAAACAAAGCGGCTTGGTAGATTTTTCCGAATTATTGTTACTTTCCTATGAGGTTCTTTTACGCAATCAGGAGCTTTTGGCACATTACAAGCAAAGATTTACGCATATTTTAGTCGACGAGTTTCAGGATACAAATAGTATTCAGTACATGTGGATACAGCTTTTAACAAAGGGGTCTGCTAATTTTATGGCTGTTGGTGATGATGACCAGTCAATCTATAGTTGGCGGGGAGCAAATGCTCAAAATATGCAGCAATTGTCTTTAGATTTTCCAGATACGAAAATTATTCGCTTAGAGCAAAACTATCGATCCACCGCAAATATTTTGACTGCAGCCAATGCAGTTATTGCCAATAACACGGGCAGATTGGGAAAAAATCTTTGGACTTCCGGCAAAAAAGGCAGCCTTTTGCATTTATACACGGCATTCAATGAGATTGATGAAGCGCGATATATAGGTTTTTCTATTCAGAATTATTTAGATAAAGGATATAAATATAGTGACATTGCAGTATTATATCGTTCCAATGCTCAGTCTCGAGTTTTGGAGGGACAGCTAACGCAAAGCCAAATCCCCTACATAATTTATGGCGGGTTGCGGTTTTATGATCGGGCAGAAATTAAAGATGTTTTAGCTTATTTGCGTTTAACGATAAATAAAAATGATGCTGCTGCATTTGAGCGCATCATCAATGTGCCAACGAGAGGAGTTGGCGATGTTACTTTAATTGCTTTGCGGGATTTCGCTTCAGCTAAGCAAATTTCATTGTGGCATGCTGCCAAAGACATGTTGGCGGCAAACATGTTTAATACCCGAGCAAAAAATGCCATTTCCAGTTTCATTAGCATTATAGAAAACATCGAGCAGCAGATTGATATACTGGAAATGCCGGAGCTCATAAGTTTTGCAGCAAAAATTAGCGGTTTGCGAGCACATTTGGAAAAAGACAAAACGCATATAGGAAAAGGGCGACTGGAAAATATTGATGAATTAATAAGCGCAGCTCAACAATTTGTTTTATTAAATGTGGCTGATAGCAACGTAGATTTACTAAGCTTATTTTTGGCGCATATTTTCTTGGAAGCTACGGAAGAAACAGGGCAAAAATACGATGCCAATAATTCTGTTCGGCTTATGACCTTACATTCTGCCAAAGGGCTGGAATTCCCTTTAGTTTTTATATGCGGCTTGGAAGAAGGGTTATTTCCTCATATGATGTCTATGAGTTCACCTGAGGAAATCGAAGAAGAGCGACGGCTTTGTTACGTTGGCATGACGCGCGCAATGTCGGAGTTACACCTTGTACATGCTGACTCGAGGCAAATTTATGGCACCAGCAGTTTTCGCAGGCCATCCCGTTTTTTAAAAGAAATCCCTGAGAATTTGTTAGAGAAAAAAGGCGCAATAACTCATGTTTATAAAAGTTATGAAAAAAGTTCAGATGCATCAATTGCAGGACCAGTTTTTCAAAATGAGGATGGTCAGTTTAAAATAGGGCAAAAAGTTTTCCATAACAAATTTGGCGAAGGGATAATTATTAATCTTGAGGGAGATGGAGCTTCTAAAACGGTGCAAGTAAAATTTGTGCGACATGGAACTAAATTGCTGGCGTTTTCTGTAGCTAAATTGCAGATAATATAAATTAATTCTGTACAGAGATTAAGAATCTCAAACTGAAACATTACTCCGATACTAGTGCATTTGGTAGTGCAATGATATAATAATAGTGCTATAATTAGCCTCCAGAAGATATTTTGCATTCATAAAACTATAACTATAACTATAATAATAATAAATTAAATAATATGCCCAAACGTAAAAGCAGCTATAAAAATCCAGATAAAAGTCACCCACATACGACGAGACACAATGAAGAATATTATGCTCGCTTTAAGTTGGGGAAGCCTATTTTGCCAGGGGAGCTACATATATCCTGTCTCACCTTATTGCTGCTAGCTGGCGTCGCAGTACCGATGGTGTGGCCCATAATGGTGGCGGTGGCACAACCTATACCGCAAACACCGGACTCAAATATAGGGAGTGCATCATCCGTCGCTAGTCAAACAAGCAGCAACACTATTGTTAATGAATATAGCGTGAATGCTACTGCCACAAATGCTACTTTCAATGCTAATGCTTCAACCTCGACTTCAATAAATTCCACTCTTTCAACTCAAGCCCAGCAGCCAACCATCGCCACGCCCTTAACGCCAACTGCTACTTCTAAGCACTCCCCCAAGCAAAAAACTGAAACACCCGCAAAAACCAAGAAGCAAAAACATGTCACACCATGCTCCCCAGAATCTCTGGCTAGTAAAACCTCTGGCTATGGGGTGTCTGGGGCTGATGTAAATAATGTAATTGAAATTTTCAGTAAAGAGTGCGCTTCCCCAGAGAGGCAATATATTCGGTCAGTATTACGATCCAAAAAATTCACACTTTTCGTTGCACCACCAGATGTGCCTATGGCTGGAAAATACATTGGTCAAGACAATATGCTTGGGATTAGAATACCAGATGCTTGTACTTCCCGAGAAGCTATGCAAGATTACATAAGACACGAATCTTGGCATGCCCGTATTACTCAACATAATGTGGGTAATGACCCAGAGGCCGCCTTACAAGGAGCTAGTGAGGGAGAATTAGCAGCTGCCCAAGCTCCTTTTACTACCCAAAAGCAAAAACAAGAGCTAAAAACAGCGCTGGAAGCAGGGATTAAACGCGTGCACTATTTTGAGACCTTATTACAAAAACAAGATCAACACCGTTCCCTCACATCAGAGGAACAAGAAATGCTTATTAAATTCAAAGATGCAACAAGTAACTATAATCCCTTTTCATATACCTATGCGGTACCAAAAAGCATTGTACGGAATCTTCCTGGAGGAAGAATGGCAGTATTAGCCAACAATCCTCCTTTGTTTACTTTACCATCAGCTGATGGTAATCAATTTCCCTTGTACGTAACATGTATAACTGAAACCGCTGAAGCTTTCGAATTACATGGACATCTAGTGCCAAATGCTTTACAAAATAGGGCTCGCGCTTTTATCTTAGATCAAGCAAACTGGTATAACATCATGGGATCTTCTTATGCCTCCCTCGGTGAAACAGGCCAAACGGCAGAACTCACTGAGAGAAACGCGTTCATAATGCAGAGCCCATTAATTACAAGAAGAGTTTTTTATCCAGAAATGGAGAGATATCATGCACGCAATTATGACTACCAACCTGCTTTAGAAGAAGTTGAGGAAAACAATTTATCTCCTTAATGTTTGCCATACCAGCATCTTTTACTTTATATAAAAAGCAGAAATTGAAATAGTTGACGATTGATTTTTTAGCGCTAATTTAAATATTGTAAGAATTATAAAATAAAGCCCATTAACACATCAATCCGAATTAATTTATATTATCTACTGCTCTAAATCACATGTTGTTTCTTCAATTCCGCAACACGTCTTCTGTCCGCTTTTGTCAAAAATGCAATGGCAATAAATATTATCAAAAGTGATGACCATTCGGAGATTGATGGCATTTTAGCATGGAAGATAAGCGCAAAAAGCAAAGTGCCGACCGTTCCTGCAACAAGAGAGGTCAATCGATTAACTAGGCTTGAAAAAGTTGCAGTTCTGCCTTTGTACATGAAAAGAAAAACGGAGAAAAATGCTGCAATTCCATAAGCAAATCCGGCAATAGTTTCATATGGCCAATGAAAACTTGGAATTGTGAATGCATTTTGATAATTGGTAAAGATTGTTGAAGGGGTAGAAATTGGTAAATAAAATATGATTGCGGCTAGTAAAACCATTGTGATGCTGGTAGAAAATTGTTCAATTGCAAAAAAGCCTTTGTTATCTTGGGGAACTCCTTTGCCCCGAGTGTTTTTGAAATAGTTCATTATGTAGAGGCGGAAAAAATAAGCTAAAACGTAACTCGAAAGTATTATTACCGCTGGTTTTGAGTGGAGGAAATTAAACTCATCGCTTCTCGTACCTGAAAAAATATCTGTGCAAACGGCCAAAATGGCAAGAACTACTGCAACTTCTTCTTCCCAGTAAACTTTTTTCTTGAGAATACCCTGTTTAATTTGGATAGCGTCGATGAGCCGGCTTACTACAATAATGCTGCCTCGCATTATGACCATTGCCACCATCACAGAGATTGGCAGCAAATACATTAGTGTCGTCGTAGGAATAACAATGGCAGCACAAATTCCAGAAGGGATAATGTAAAAATATTCAATTGGGAATTTGAGAAATCCAATTGTTGTAATGTGATTGGATTTTAATCTATACCATCTTCGGATTAAAACAACAGAAAGCGCTATGAATGAGCTGCCGATACTGCTATAAACGAGGTATTCCAGCTGATTTACATGCGGTAAGCCAGTGCCGGGTGCAGTGAAATATTTAACTGCAACGCTATTTAGAACATAAGCTACGAAGTAACCAATACATAGCTCTATTAATTTACCTTCACCGCCTTCTTTTGTTTCAAACATAAATAATATCTGTCTCCTTAAATAGCCGATTCCTGTTTGGCTTCTTCTAACGACATAGAGGGAACTGGTACCGCAACAGCTGCTTCCAATTTTGCTTTGGCAAGGCGTTTTTTCTCGGCCATTGTTAAAAATCTCACCGCAACAAAGATAAATGTCAGTGATAGCCATTCGGATAATGATGGCAATTTGCCGCCAAAAAATAAAGCGAAGCCAAGAGTTGCCGTTGTGCCTGCTATTAAAGACGTTAAACGATTTACCAGCCCTGCAAACGTTGCCGTTCTCCCTTTAAACATAAATAAAAAGACTGAGAAAAATGCANNCGATATTCCGTATGCTGTCCCAGCAAGCATTTCCCATGACCAATGTATTGAAGGCAAAGTGAAAGCCTGCTGATATTGGACTATAGCGCTTGCTTGCGAGACCATTTTAAAAATCACATAACCCACAGCTACCATTGCAATACCTGAAACTATTTGTTCTAAAGCGAAAAAACCTTTGTTATCTTGCGGGACGTTTTTACCGCGGGTATTTTTGTAGTAATTCATTATGTAAATGCGAATGAAATAGGCAAGAACGTAGCTGCCTAAAATTGTTAGGGCAGCTGGAGAATTTATAAAGTCAAAACCGCCTGGTTGCTTGTTAAAGAAAATATCAACGCTAATTGCTACAAGTGCAAAAACAACGGCCACTTCTTCTTCCCATGTGACTTTCTTTTTTAGAATGCCTTGTTTGATTTGAATGGCGTCAATAATTCTACTTGTTACAATAATACTTCCCCGCATTATAACCATTGCCACCATAACTGAAATTGGCAGCAAGTACATTAAAGTTGTTGTGGGAATAACTATAGCCGTGCAAATTCCGGATGGAATAATGTAAAGTAATTCACTTGGGATTTTCAGTTTGCCAAAAGTTAGATAGCGATTGGATTTTATGCGATACCAGCGAAAGAGCAACACGACAAAAAGGCAAATTAAGCTGCCTCCAAGGGTGCTGTAGACAAGGTATTCAATTTGTCCGACGCCAGGAAGCCCGTGATCTGGAGAACCCGTGAAGTATTTTACGGCGATACCCGTTACGATATAAAAAAGGAAATAACCAATACAAAGTTGTAATAACCTGCCGCCGCTGCCTTCAGTTGTTTTCCACATAAAAAACCTCGTTAAGGTAATTACTTATTGAAATTATGCGGATATGATAATAATTGTTATTTTAACTATCATATCAGCACATTAGAACGAATATTGGCGAATAATGCTAATATTCTACGCCAAAGTTGTGCCAATTGTAAATAAATTTTTATGAGCGTTTAAAACGGCTTTAACGTCAAGAATTTTGCCGCCCGGCAGTTGGATTTTGGTAAGTTCTAAGGCGCCGTTTTTAGTAGAAATGATTACCTTGTCTTTTGAAATTTCGGCGATAATTCCAGGCGCAGCAAAATGAACGTTAGTTAGAGGTTTTGCTTCCCAAATGCGGATAATTACCTCATTTAGCTTGGTAAATGCGACTGGCCAGGGGTTAAAAGCGCGAATTTTACGGTCTATTATTTCAGTATCCTCGATCCAATTAATATGAGCTTCTTCTTTTGTGATTTTTTCCGCGTAAATAGTCAGCTTTTCATCTTGCGGGGTTGTTGTCAATGAATGTAATTCGAGTTCGTCTATGACTTCCAGTAACAGTTTTGCGCTTAAATTTGCTAATTTTGCGGTTAAAGATGCCGTGGTATCTATTTTTTCTATCGGACAAATTTCTTGTTTTATGATATTTCCTGTGTCAAGTCCTTCATCCATTTTCATTATAGTGGTTCCGGTTGTTGAGTCGCCAGCAAGAATTGCCCTTTGAATAGGGGCAGCTCCGCGCCAGCGCGGCAGTAGCGATGGATGTACGTTAATGCATCCAAATTTTGGCATTTGCAGAATTTTTTTTGGTAAAAATAATCCGCAGGCAACGTCCACAAGAACCTCAAAATCTAGCGAATTTAATAGATTTTCTATATTAGGATCACGCAAAGTTTCCGGCTGAATAACTTTTAGATTGTGCTTTAAAGCAAATGATTTTACGGCAGTCGGAGCAAGTTTTTGTCCGCGGCCAGCGGGCCTATCAGGTTGTGTAAGAACTGCGCGAATTGCGTGTTTCGAATTTAAAAGGGCATCTATAGCGGGAATGGCAAATTCTGGCGTACCGGCAAATAAAATTTTCATCAACGCATTATATCACGAGTATTTTTGAGAGATAAAAATGAAAAAAATGTGTGTTTTTTGCAAGTATTTGATTTTATTGATATTTTTTATTACATGTTTTTTATCCCTTACACCGTTTTTCGTTAAAATTAGGCAGTTGCCAACTCTCCCAACATCGTCCTTCGTTAAAATCAGGAGTTTGCCAACCCTCCCCCAGGGTTACGTTCGCAAAAATCGCTCGCTCACCCTGGGCTGTCATTATGTAACGCTTTCAGCGTTTTTATGGTAGAAAAAAATTATAAAAAATAATTTTTCCACCAGATGACCTGAAAGGTCAACCCAATGACAGCCCAGGGCAAGATCACGTGTTTTTCGTGATCGCAACCCTGGGGGAGAGTTGGCAACTGCCTAATTTTAANNGTTGGCAACTGCCTAATTCTAACGAAAAACGACGTTGATATAACCATATAATTTGTTAGGAATTAATGCGATAGGTTTTTAAAAATTTACCGTGAGGAGGATGGGATGATATGAATGGAAAAATTTTGCGTATTTTTTGCCTTAGAGTATCATACAAATAAAAAATCGGAGATCTTTATGCAGGGCAGTTGGATTTTTCAATTAGGTGTTTTTTTAGTCATTTTAACTGTAATTGCCATTGGGCTCGGTGAGTATATGGCGCAAGTTTTCGACGGCAAAAGAAATATTTTGTCACCTCTAATGGCGCCGGTTGAAAAAGGATTATATAAACTCTTTGGCATCGATCCTGCGCTGGAAATGGATTGGAAAAACTATGCGCTTAACCTGGTGATTTTTAATCTTGTAGGATTTATTTTTTTATTTCTATTACAAGAATTCCAACACATTTTACCGTTAAACCCGCAAAAGTTTTCAACTGTTCGCTGGGATACAGCAATCAATGCAGCGGTTTCATATGTAACTAATACTAATTGGCAATCATTTGCTCCAGAATCTTCCAGCAGTTATTTGACGCAAATGCTGGGATTTAGTTTGCAGAATTTTTTGTCGGCGGCAACCGGCATGGCAGCGGCGGTTGCTCTAATCAGAGGTTTTACGAGAAAATCAACATATCAGCTTGGCAATTTTTGGGTTACTTTTACTAGAGCGGTATTATATGTTTTATTGCCTTTAGCTGTAATTTTATCTTTGATTTTGATTTCGCAGGGAGTTATTCAAAACTTTCATCCAAATGTTGTGGTGCATACTCTAGAAGGGCAAACGCAAACACTATCTATGGGCCCCGCGGCATCACAAATTGCTATTAAGCATATCGGCACTAATGGCGGAGGTTTTTTTAATGCCAATTCTGCTCATCCTTTTGAAAATCCCACGGCACTGACCGATTATCTGGAAATATTTGGTTTGTTGATTATTGCTGCCGCTTTCCCGTTTACATTTGGCAGGATGCTTGGCAGTCGAAAACAAGGTTGGGCGATTTTTATTACTATGATGTTGCTGTTTTTATTGAGCTTAGGTTTTGCGATTTGGTCGGAGTTTCATGGCAATCCGCTGCTGGAAAAAATTGGCGTATCTCATGGAATCAACATGGAAGGCAAAGAAGTTAGATTTGGGCAGCTTTCTCCCGTTGTTTTTGCAACGTCAACCACAGCGACGTCAACTGGAGCTGTTAACGCCATGCACGATAGCTTTATGCCTCTTACAGGGTTGGCGCTTATTTTTAACATGATTACGGGGGAGGTTATTTTTGGCGGCGTCGGGTCCGGTTTTTTGGGAATGATGTTGTATGCAATTTTGACTATGTTTTTGATTGGTTTAATGATAGGGCGATCACCGGAAATTTTTGGTAAAAAACTAGAACCGTTTGAAATGAGCATGGCGATTATAGCTTTATTATTACCGCCTATCTTACAGCTTATTTTGGGATCAATATCAATTGCCACAGCAACTGGAGTTTCTAGTTTAAAAATTTTAGGGCCTCATGGATTATCTGAAATCCTTTATGCTTTTGCCTCAGGTACAGGAAATAACGGCTCTGCTTTTGCCGGTTTAAATGCTGATACGCCTTTTTATAATCTCACAATAGCTTTGGCAATGTTTATTGGTCGTTTTTTTACTATTATTCCATCTCTTGCAATTGCCGGCTCTTTAGTGGCGAAAAAAATAAATCCACCAGTGGCGCGTTTTCCTACGGCAAGCCCTTTGTTTGTTATAATTTTGGCAATGATAGTTATTATAGTTAGTGCCTTGACGTTTTTACCGGTATTTGTGCTTGGGCCAATTTTGGAACATATGTGTATACTTTCTTCGATTCAGTTTTAGTGCTCGAATATAATTTGTGAAATAAATATGAAACAGAAAAATTTATTGTGGACATCGGAATTTATTTTGGCTGCTGTTAAGAGTTCCTTTTTGCGCCTTAATCCATTGCAAATGGTGCGCAATCCGGTCATGTTTGTGGTGGAAATTGGCTCCGTTATCACAACTGTTATAACTCTTATACATTTGTTTAATGGAGAAGCTTTTGGCTTTAATTTGCAAATAAGTTTATGGTTATGGGTAACGATTATATTTGCCAATTTTGCTGAGGCTCTTGCCGAGGGAAAAGGTAAAGCTCAAGCAGAATCACTTAAGCAATCTCGCAGTGATGTGTATGCGCAAAAGATATTTGCAGATGGTACAACAGAATCTATTCCGGCGTTATCACTAAAAAAAGGTGATGTTGTCTTAATTGAAGACGGGATGATTGTGCCTTCAGACGGGGAGATTCTTGAAGGAATTGCTCTAATTGATGAGTCTGCAATTACCGGAGAATCTGCTCCAGTCGTAAGAGAATCGGGCGGCGATAAAACAGGAGTTACGGGAGGCACTAAAATTCTTTCGGGCAATATTCGCGTTGAAATTACGGCGGAGCAAGGCGAAACATTTTTAGATCAGATGATAAGCATGATCGAGAGCGCCAAACGCAAGAAAACTCCGAATGAAATTGCGCTTGAGATTTTATTAGTTGGTTTGACGGTTCTTTTTATAGTAGTTACCGTCACGTTGCCGCTTTTTTCTCGTTACATGGGAGTCAGTATTGAAATCCCAATTTTAATTGCGCTTTTAGTTTGTTTAATGCCAACAACCATCGGGGGATTATTGCCGGCCATTGGCATTGCAGGAATGGATCGGTTATTGTCGCATAATGTAATTGCATTAACAGGTCGTGCTATCGAAGCTGCCGGCGATGTCAATATCGTTTTGATGGACAAAACAGGTACTATTACTTTAGGCAATCGATTGGCGACTGAATTTATTCCATCTTCTGGAATTAAAGAAGAAGAGTTGGCACGTTTTGCAATGTTGTCTTCTTTAGCAGACGATACTCCGGAAGGAAGAAGTATTGTAGTTCTCGCAAAAGAAAAACTGCAAATTCGTGGCCGCGATATTCGCACGCCTCCGGGAGCTAAATTCATTGAATTTAGCGCTGAAACAAGGATGAGCGGTATTGATATAAATGAAGCGACCATTCGCAAAGGGTCTTTTGACGCCATCGAAAATTTTACGCGAATCAATAACGTTACTTTTCCTGAGGATGTAAAAAAAGCAGTTGAAAGAATTGCGACGGAAGGGGGTACACCATTAGTAGTGTGTGATCGGGAAATTGTTTATGGCGCTGTTTATTTAAAAGACGTTTTAAAGTCAGGAATAAGAGATCGTTTATTGCAGTTGAAAAACATGGGCATTACTTCTGTTATGATTACGGGAGATAATCCCTTAACAGCAGCTGCGATTGCAGCTGAAGCAGGAGTCAGTGATTTTATCGCTCAAGCGACTCCAGAAATGAAATTGCAGCGTATTAAAAAATATCAGCAAGACGGGTTTATGGTGGCCATGATCGGTGATGGCACGAATGATGCTCCTGCATTAGCGCAAGCTGATGTTGCTGTAGCAATGAATGCAGGAACACAGGCAGCGCGCGAAGCTGCAAACATGGTCGATTTGGATTCCTCTCCGACTAAACTTTTAGATATTGTCGAAATTGGCAAACAAATTTTAATCACGCGAGGATCATTGACGACTTTTAGCATTGCCAATGATATTGCCAAATATTTTGCTATAATTCCGGGACTTTTTGTCAAATATCCGATACTTGGTGTTTTGAACATTATGCACTTAGCCACTCCTTTGAGCGCAGTTTTGTCAGCTGTGATTTTTAATGCCTTAATTATTCCCTGCCTTATTCCTTTAGCATTACGCGGAGTTCAATATAAGCAGGTTTCGGTGCGAAAATTATTGAAAAAGAATTTATTGATTTATGGATTAGGCGGAATTTTATTGCCTTTTGTAGGGATAAAACTTATAGATATTATTTTGGTTGCTTTGAATCTGGTGTAACCTGAATGAGAAAACAATGGAAAAATTAATTACATCTTTAAGAGTGTTTGTTGTTTATGCAATATTGCTTGGTGTTTTATATCCTTGCGCCATAACTTTTTTGGGCAATGTTTTCATGAAAAATAAAGCCGATGGCAGTTTGATTTATAAAGACAAAGTGATTGTTGGCTCATCTTTGATTGCAGAGGAATTTAAAAGTGATAAATATTTTTATAGCCGGTTTTCCGCTGTTAATTACAATGGCGCGAATTCGGGTGCAAGTGATTTGGCTCCTTCCAGCAAAGAGTTGACGACTAATACCGCAAAAAATATAACTAAAATAAGGTTTTTAAATGGCATTTCAGAGAACGTGCCGCTTCCGGCAGACATGGTGTTGGCATCGGGAAGCGGATTAGATCCACACATTTCTATCGAGAATGCTTTATTGCAAGCAAAAAGAGTCGCTAAAGTTCGTAATATATCAGAACAAAAAGTAAAGAATTTGATTATGCAAAACATTGATAATGATTTTATAGGAATATGGGGGAAGAGTGCGGTTAATGTTTTGCGGCTTAATATTGCATTGGATAATATCTATGAATGAGTCGATTAATAACCAGGATTTAAAAGATCTTCTTAAACAAATAGAACCGCTTTCTGTTGACACTTCTAATAATGAAGGCAAGGAGGTAGCAGGCAAAAGAGGAAATTTGAAAATATTTCTTGGATATTGTGCTGGCGTTGGCAAAACATATCGCATGCTGCAAGAGGCAATAGTCAGTAAAAGCAATAACATCGATGTTGCTATTGGCTTAGTTGAAACTCATGGACGCAAAGAAACAGAAGCACTAGTTGGCAACTTAGAAATAATTCCACGCAAAACAATTCAATATGGCAAAATAGCTGTGACCGAGATGGACTTAGATGCAATTATTGCACGCCATCCTAAATTGGTTTTAGTCGATGAGCTAGCTCATACGAATATTCCAGGGTCAAGGCACAGTAAACGTTATCAAGACGTAGAAGAGTTATTGCACGAAGGAATAGACGTTTACTCCACTCTTAATATTCAACATGTACAAAGCTTAACTGATATAGTGCAGCAAATTACTACTGTAAAAGTTGAAGAGATTATTCCCGACCGCATCTTACAAATAGCAAATGAAATGGAGTTAGTAGACTTGCCTCCGGAAAAACTGCAACAGCGGTTGGCTGAAGGTAAAGTTTATATTCCGGAAAAAGCAAGGCAAGCCATAGAAAAATTTTTTAAAAAGGGAAATTTATTGGCTTTGCGTGAACTTGCTTTGAAATATACTGCAAAACGCGTAGATATTGATTTACTAAGCTATCGTGAGCAGGAAGAAATCTCCAGCGTTTGGCCTGTTGAATCCAAATTGTTGGTTAGCATCGGAGCCGCTAAAGTAGCTGAAAAATTATTGCTGATAACTCATCGCATGGCAACAGACCTTGAAGTCGAGTGGTATGCGGTTCATGTAGAATCGCCGCAGCAAGTGCGTTTAAGCGATAAGGATCGTACACAGTTACACCGCAATTTGCGTTTAGCTGAAGAGTTGGGAGCCAAGGTTGTAACGCTAAGTGGAGCGGTAATTGCCGATGAAATTTTAAGATTTGCCAAACAAAAAAATGTTACTTTGATTATAACTGGCTTGTCGCACAGGTCGCGTTTTGAAATATTTTTCAAAGGATCAATTTTAAATAGACTGGTAAAAAATAGCGGACCTATTAACGTCTTAGTTGTGGGCGGTGAAGAAGCGCAAGTGAAAGCCAGGCAACCGGTGCCGCAATCTGCATTTAAAAAGAATTCTATTTACTATCTTTATAGCTTTTTAGCGATCGTTGTAACGGCAGCTATATGCTGGCTTTTTACTCCCTATTTAAATCCAACAGACGACTTAACGATAATGTTGTTGCCGGTAGTTGCAGCTGGAATTTTATGGGGTAGTAAATTTAGCGTATTTTCCGCATTGTTCGCAGTTGCTTTAATCGATTTCTTTTTTATTCCTCCTTATTATTCACTTGCGATTAGCAATTTAAAATATTTAGGCAGCTTTATTATTTTTTTAGTAATTTCTTTTTCTTTAAGCGCTTTGAGCAAGGTTATCCGCTTTCAGGCAAAAAGCGCGCGTTATCGCGAGCGGTTTATTTCAGCTCTTTTTAGCTTCGGGCATGAAATGATGATTGCGGAAAACGTTGATGATCTTTTAACAAGGGCTGTGCGCAATATATCTGAAG
>PLMI01000155.1 GCA_003142435.1 Coxiellaceae bacterium
ATTCATAGTGTAAATATCCTCTTTTATATTTATTATCCCATTTTAGTTATTTTACGTTTTTTAGTTAAGTTGTCAACTGCAATAATTTATTTCTTTATGTTATTTTGGATTTACAAATATCTTTTATTGAAAAACTTGGCTATTTGGAAAGAAAGAAGATAATAAATAATGATTTTTGACAAATCAGAGTCAATCATTCTGAATTTGAAGCAATCCAAAGACGTTTATAGCCTATCCGATAATTTAATTCGGAAACCAGCTCAGGAAATGCAACCCATACCTCGTCATAGATTCCCTTAACAATATTTGTTTTCGTATCGTCTTCTAGATCTTGAGAATCTAATGAATAACTACCTTCACCTATGAATTGCAACAAAACAATTCGATATGTAGAAGCATAGTTTTTAAACTTCAGGCCTGCGTTGTTCAATGCTTGTTTTGATGACTCCTTAAACCCTTCGCGTATATTAATCAAATCTATTTCTTCAGAACAGTTTGCTTCTATTACTATCCCTTGCTGAATACCAATTTCCTCATATGGGTTTAGATACCATACGAAAGGGTAGCGGCCTTTTCTACAACCGGCTTCAATTGCTTTATGAATTTCTTTTGCTGCTTGCTTTGCGTCTATATTTTTTGCTAGTGATTCCTTTTTTATATGCAAAACACCCCCTGATATTCGAGGTGATGCTCCAACCATTTTCGTTAGTTCCTCGCCAAATCGATGAAAATTGTTCTCTGTACGAACATAATCAACTGGATAAACTACTGATTTGCGTTCGATGGTTACATCAATAAATCCAGAGCATTTAAGCAAAACTTCTGGTTGTTTCTCATTACGATTCGCTAAGTCTAAACATTTATCAAGCTTAT
This sequence comes from Coxiellaceae bacterium, assembly GCA_003142435.1. Taxonomy (GTDB): domain Bacteria; phylum Pseudomonadota; class Gammaproteobacteria; order UBA9339; family UBA9339; genus FEN-1226. Next base: position 874 of record PLMI01000155.1, read on the forward strand.
AGTTTCTACCTATATTCTTATTAAAAATTTCCACAAAACTGCCAAGTATTTTCCATTCACATTTGCAATTTTCTAAAATGATGTCATTGTGACAACTAAATATGATCATTTATAAAAACTCTATTTTAAGAATAGGTTGTGATTCAGCAAATTATACCGCTATTACTAGATCACGGACAATTTGAACATCAAAATCATACACAGATGATGTTCGAAAATAGTCCATTAGGGGGAGCCAGATAAATCAATANNAAGCTACCTATATGCTACCTCAGCACGATACACAAGAAGAAGCTAAAGATTTTTTGCAAGCCATCCCAATTAATGTGTCAGGTCGCCAAGCCATTTGTGTAGCGACACACCGATTATCTAATATAAGTGTTAGGTTTTGATATAGGCTAAGTTTATGACTATGAAAATAAAAGAATTTTTATTTGGAATATTGTTGTTTATCCTGTTTGCTGTAACAGGGTGCGATAACACAAATTCAACCGATAAAGCACAAAATGATAATATTGCACAAAAAGCAGAAGCACCGCAAAGTCCTGCCATCCTCTCAGCATTGCCGCTGGAAAAACAGAAACAAAGCGATCTTGCAAAATTGGTTGATTATGACAAGAGAATACACTCAATAATGTATGTGATGAATCTAGCTTATACACATCTTAACGAAGAAATAAATAATGGTGGTAATAACACAGCCATTTATGATTTTGCAATTAAAATGAAGGATAGTAGTGATGAAACACATAAAATGTTTACCTCCTTACCAAAACCTTCTTTTTATAATGATGAATTACAAAAAGCTGTTGATAACTTGCATGATTATGTATTGCAATACATCGATTCTGGTAAATTAATTTGTGAAAAAGCTATGGATATAGCTAACAAAGGCAGCAATAAAGAAGGCGTGCCTAAATTGATGCATGATTTTAATGATTGGATTGAATACACAACTAATCATGCAACTACGATTTATGACACTATCACTAACGCATATGCTATTCTTGGTTACAAGCTACAAGATTTAGATACCTTTAACGGAGGATTGAAATACGTTAACCCAACATCTAATAATGATGATGGTTTGCATAGCTCGGCTAGGTCATTTAATTTCACCGTTAAGCAATTTGTTGATAAGTGGAATAAATTGTGCGATAAAAAAATGGATAATGAAATGGGTTTTAAGCGAAGCGCGATAGAAGGAGAAAAAATTGTCAAAATAAGCAACTACGCAAACGGGTTCCAAAAAGTTTATTTTTACATTGATGATGATCGCTACGATAACGATAAAGATAGAGGAACGNNAAAATAGTATTGGAGGGAAGTAGAGAAAATTCGACCAATATGGAGTTTTTTAACCAGCAACTGGAGGCGTTGGTTCTTTTTTTAGACCCTCAAAATTCTTTAAACTGGCTTAAGGAGCACGATTTAGACTTTCACTGGTATATTATGGCGGACAAAAAAGCAGCTCTTGAAAATTTAAAATCTGATAAAGAAGATTGCAAGGCTGGATTAGCCGTTGAAGGTGCTTCTTACCCAGAGTGCAAAGTTACTGATAATGTGCAACCATACACTGAATATCTTGGCGGAAAGGCGAAAGTAACCAGAATTATTGACCCAATTACCAAATCTTCTAAACTTACTTGTATAGCAATTCCAATAAAGTAAAAATAAGTTAGCTTTCTATATAATAATTGAGTGGTAAAACAAATAAACCTATGGTGCTATTCGCAAGTAAAATTGTTAACTAAAAGTTTAATTGCATTAGTTCTGAGTTAATCTAACACTTGATGTTCAATCAAAAATTCTATGTTTTTAAACAACTGCTCAAAATTTGAAAAATCAATACTCTTTGCGTTATCTTCTATATATTTTGCAAATTTCATCTTTTTGCCACTGTCTTGAGAAAGGAAAAAAGTCCATAACTCGTTTATCTCATCATAATTTTTTTCATCATATTTAGAAATTTCAACTCGTTTATCTATCTTACTAAAACAACTCTGTAATTTACTAAAGTAAATCTGTAATTCCTGATGAGTCATTTTTGTTATCAATCCATGTTGTTTTTCAAGTATTTTTTTCCCATACAAAAACTCTATAGGACAATTTAAATAATCTTGCACTTTTGGCTCGTTTTTTGGGCAAGGAATATGCATTGCATACAGTTTGTTATTTTCAATACTCTTATCGTTTCTTCGCGTTATTTGATATAAAAAATTATCTCCTAATGGTTTTATACTCTTCACTTTCCTTAAACAATCAATACCTCTTATATCATAATCAAATAAAGCAATTATTTTTGTTTCAAATATCAAAGGAAAACATTTAAGGGCTTGCGCTAAATTCGATGCACCATCAAAAGGAATTATATCGTATGGAAATTCTTTGCCTCTCAGAACTTTATATGCGATTCTCAAAGGATCAAGGGGTCAAGTCTTNNCTTGAATTATGAAACAACTTTGCAATCAAGATCAAGGGGTCAAGTCTTGAATTATGAAACAACGTTGAGATAACTTACTGGCAAATTCATGATTCAAGACTTGACCCCAAAGGTTTTTCGTTGCTTTCCTTTAAATTAACTACTCAAATGCGAGCAAAATTTTTTAACAATTCTGCCAAATTCTCAGGAAAAACTTGGTCACTGGTAGTTTTTAACTGCTCAATTGACCACCATCTACACTCAGAGATTAATTCAGATTCTTCTTTAGTCCAATTAGCGCAAGAAATTTTAGCATTAGTAACGCGAACCATAAAAAAATATTCATCAGCTAAAACCTTTTCACCAGCATCAGTTTGAAACTCAAATTGATTCCGCCAAATTAATTCGCCAAGATTATCAGTTTCGATAGTTAATCCAGTTTCCTCATAAAGTTCACGTTTTGCAGCTTGTTGTATAGTTTCATCAGCGTCTACTTCACCGCCTGGCGTTGCCCAATAAGAACGATCTTTATGCACAAAATGCAGTAATAACACTTTATTATTCTGATCAAGCACAATAAGTCGTGATGTTTTACGCTGCCGCATATGTTACCTTTAATTTTTGTTTTTTTAATTTTAACATTTTTAGGCAACATAATGAAAATTAAACATAACCTAGTTACTTTTTTTACTGTATTGGCAAAACTATAAAACGAGGACAAACTTGTAAGCAACTATAAACAGCCTGAGTTATGGAAAACCTATAATGAGTAGCAAAATATAAAGTTAAAGGTTAAAACAAATGAGCAACACAATTACTGCCAGCAATACGAATAACGACTTTTATAACGATATAAAATCTATCATAGAAAAGACACGCCACAAATCTTTTAGGGCTGTGAATTTTATTATGGTTGAGGCTTA
>PLMI01000094.1 GCA_003142435.1 Coxiellaceae bacterium
AACAAATTCTCATACATGTAACGATTTTTTCGGTTTGGTATTACTTGTTTAGAACTTCGCGTTGTTTTGTAAATAATTGATCTATCCCACTTTTGGCAAGCACAAGTAACTCATTTAATTGATCCTGGCTAAAAGTACCCTTCTCCGCCGTTCCCTGAATTTCAATAAAATTGCCATCAGAAGTCATAACAATATTCATATCAGTTTCAGCCTTGGAATCTTCAGCATAATCTAGATCTAAAATAGGAGTCCCCTCGTAAATACCAACGGAAACTGCAGCAACTAATTGCTTAAATGGATCTTGCGTTATTTTATTTTTTGTCCGTAAATGATTTACCGCATCAAAAACGGCTAAACAGCTTCCGGTAATTGCTGCAGTCCGAGTACCGCCATCTGCTTGAATCACATCACAATCAACTGTAATCGTATTTTCACCTATCAGCTTTAAATCCACAACAGAACGCATCGATCGGCCAATCAATCGTTGAATTTCTAAAGTGCGGCCTCCCTGCTTACCACGAGAAGCCTCGCGATCACTTCGGGTATGAGTTGAACGAGGCAACATTCCATATTCTGCTGTAATCCAACCTTGACCAGAATCTTTTAAAAATCTTGGAACACCGCTAATGACTGAAGCATTGCAAATTACTTTGGTATCACCAAATTCTATATAAATCGAACCTTCAGGATATTTAATATAATTACGGATTATTTTTATATTTCTCATTTCATTTGGTGATCTATTAGTCGAGCGCATTTTATTCCCCTATTTAATCAATTGATGTTGCACAATAGACATCTTTTCTAAAAATTTCTCTGGTTTTTATGGTTTTGCCATTTAGCAGCACTGCAATAATATGCTGCATTAAGCGTTTAATTTCACGAAATTCTGTTATGTTAGACAAAGCATGGGCGCTAAGCGCCTTAAGGCTTGAACCAGAAAACGTATTTGCGCTGTGATCAGAACTGCTCTTTATCGGCATAAACCCAATACCAAAATCATATCTGTAAAATAAATCAGGCATAATTTCCTTCCCCAACGCATCAAATCTTAATTCCAGGCCATAACCCAATTCCTTTATTAGTTCTAGTTCAAAAGTACGTAACGCTAATTGCTGTTTAAAATTATCCTCTTGAAAAGTTGCGATTTCAGCCAAGGTTTTCTCGTAAATTGAATAAATATTTTGGTGCGCTTCATCCTTATGCAACAATTTAACAAGTAACTCATTTAAATAAAAACCGAGTAAAAGATTAGTACCTGATAAATTGTAACATAAACCATCAGCCTCAACTTTTTTCAAATTTAAAATTTCTGATTTTCCATAGAAAGATACAACCAATGGTATAAACGGTGATAATAAGCTGGCGTTACCAGAAGAACGAGTTTTTCGCGCTCCCCGCGCAAGAATGGTTTTTCGCCCATAATTACGCGTAAATAAATCAACAAGTAGACTTGTATCTTGAAAAGGTCTTCTGTGCAGAACAAATGCCTGCACTAAGTCATCAAATTTAGACATTATTTTGCAGATTTCAAGTATGGCATCGGATCAACTGGTTTCTTGTTTTTTCTAATTTCAAAATGCAGCACTGATTTGCCCGCACTATTTTCTCCCATCTCGGCAATTTTTTGCCCTTCTTTGACGTATTGGCCTTCACTTACAGACATTGATTTAACATTAGCATATAAACTTGAGAAGGTATTATTATGTTTAATTATTATTAGATTGCCATAGCTGCTTAGTCCTGATCCCTTATATATAACTTTACCAGCAGCACTTGCAACGACAGCCTCCCCGGTTTTTCCCTCAATATCTATTCCTTTACCGCCAACATAACCAGTTTCAGTAAACGTCTGAACAACTTTGCCCATTGCAGGCCACGACCAGTGAGTTACCTTTGCACTTAAAAAATCTGGAGTTACAGCTTTTGGTTTAACCAATTTTATTTTTTGTCCGACGGTAAGATTATAAGGAGGTTTCAACTTGTTGGCATTTATTAGCTCAACCATATCAGCATTAAAAGCAACTGCAATGGAATATAAGGTATCTCCTTTTTGTACTACGTAGTAATCCTCTTTACTTGATGATTTATCCCAACCATCAACCACTGGAGCTCGGGTATTTGCTGTACATGACGATAACAAAACAACAAAAATAGAGAACAAAATCAATTTAATTAATTTATCCATAGAAAGTCTCCAGCAAAAGTAAAGAACATTACAAAAAAGGCATTATAACGTTTAAATCCAAACAAAAAACATGTTAGCAATGACGCAATAACATAGCAAGGAAAAACTAATATAACCTGAATTCGACATAAGCATTTAACAATATATTGAAATAAGATAAAAAATAAATAGCCGCGTTTTATGCGGCACAATAAAAGCTGCGAAGCAGCCTAAATATGTTTTATAGCCCAGGGTGAGGACGCGTGTTTTTTCGCGTCCGTAACCCTGGGTGAAATGAGATCGCAAAATTAAAAGCTCTGTAAGAGCGAAATAATTATGTCGAACTCAGGTTAATATAAGTAAATTCACGTTAAAAATAAAAATAATAAAAAAATATTTTGCAAAATCCTCTTGTTTTTACTATAGTAAGCATTGTTTGTATTTTATTTTATTTACCAACTTTCCACAGAGGAACTTAAAAATGGCTAAAAAACCAATGAAAAAAACTGTTAAAAAAGGTGCTGCTTCTATGGGCGTGAAAAAAATTCAACCGCCTGTACTAAAAGAACCATTGAATAAAACACAAGTAATGAAATACTTGGCTGAAATGGGCTGTTTAACAAAGGCGCAGATCAATCACCTCATGGATGCGCTATCATGCGTCATTGAAAGCCACTTGAAAAAACGCATGGACTTTAACTTTTTAGGGTTAGCAAAGTTCAGAGTTATCCGCAAACCTGCAACAAAAGCAAGAAAAGGAGTAAATCCATTTACCGGCGAACCGACAACTTTTGCCGCCAAACCAGCTCGTAATGTTGTAAAAGTCAAACCACTAAAAAAACTAAAAGACTCCGTACTTTAAACATAAAAAAAGGGAGATTTTAACTTAATCTCCCTTTTTTCTCACCTCTTTACTTATTGTCTTTATTTCTTATAACTTGCAACATTTTTCATCGCCAACAAAACAAAAACACAAATAAAAGACAATAAAGCACAAATTATCATTTCGTAAGAAAAAGCATAAAAGAAAGATTCCCGGGTTATATTTTCTAAATTTTTAGTAATGGTTGAAGGGAAATACGTGCTTATTTTAGTTACGGAGTTAGCTCCGCTTGCGACTTTAGATAATAAAGCAATTTTTTCAGTGTCTAAAGTAAAGTGCTTAGAGATTAGCTGGTTATTTAAATAACTACTGCTTAGGATAGTTGCCAAAGTACCTGAAACCCCCACTCCAAATGCACTGCCCAATGCTGTCATAGTTGTATATATCCCATTAGCAGCTCCCCGTTGATTATCTGGCACTACTTGTAATACTGAAATATTAGTAGCTGGAAATATTATACCAGCTGCCATTCCATTTAAAATTAAAGCAGTTATCATTATAAAAAGTGCTTGCTCGTAACGCAAAACAGAAAACAGTATAAAGGAGAATCCAAACAAGGCAAAAGCGACTATTAATGGCCGGCGTGCGCCAAATTTGTCTACAATCCTGCCTCCTATAGGTGATAAAATACCCCATACCCCCGTACTAAATAACATTAGTAATCCTGTTTTTATAGGATCAAATAACAAAACATTCTGCAAACATAAAACAAATAAAAACAATACAACGAAAACCCCATAAAGAGAAATAAACCGGAGTAAAATGATCACAAAAAATCTTTTGTTTGCAAATAGACTAATTTCAATCAAAGGATATGTGGTTTTTTTTGCGAAATAAACAAACAAGGCAATAAAGCAAATTGCCGCAAATAAAGAACCAAAAAACAGTGTGGAAATGAGACCCCAGTTCTGAACTTCGTTAATGGTATAAGTCAACAAGAATAAGCCAGCACTTAATAAAATTATTCCCCGATAATCTATCTTACTAAATTTAAGATCGATTATATATTTCGGGCAAGAAGCAAAAGTCAAAAACACGCAAACTACACACAATGGAAGATTTACAAAAAATATCCAATGCCATCCCAAGTATTTAACAATAACGCCTCCAAGTGTGGGCCCCACTGACTGCGTAATTCCAGCAGTTGCGCCAAACACACCCATAGCAAATCCTTTTTGGTGCGGGGGAAAAGATGCATAAACAATAATTCCAATCATTGGAAGCGCTAAAGCAGCTCCAATACCCTGAACTGCACGGCTCATTATCAACATCTTCTCATTCAAGGACAGTCCACAAAAAAGTGAAGCTAAAGCGAAAACAACTGCGCCAATAATAAATATTTTTCTATGGCCAAAAATATCGCCCAATTTACCGCCAACGATGGTAAACATAACAGTTGCCAATATGTAAGTACTCAGCACCCATTGCAAACTTGACATAGAGGCATGAAAATCCTGAGCAATTGCCGGTAATGCAATATTTAACGCTGTTAAATCGACATTAGACATTATCACCATAANNTAAGGCCCCTAAAATCCACCATTTGCGGTTATTTTTATTTATTAGTTTGCGTTGATCGAACATATGAAATTATTTTAAAAAAATTTAACTTTGTTGCTCTGGAGTTACCTTTCAAAAATTTCAGAAAAAAATGAAAAATGATAGTAGAATTAAATGGCTGAGAAATACTATAAAAATACGCGAAGCTGTTAGATTTAGTTAATCACCAAAGTACAAAGGTTTTCTTTGGCCATCCCAACGTCCCGCTTTATTTGTAAAAATACCTGAACATAAAGTGCCGCAAAATTTGCATTTACCTTGTTCTGTTAATTCATAAGTTGTAATTTTATAACCATCACGCCCAATAACAATTTTTTTGCAATTATGGCAGTAAGTATTGCTGCCCTCCGGGTTATAAACATTTCCCGTATAAACATATCTTATCCCTTTTTCAAGGGCAAGATTTCTCGCCCGAATTAAAGTTTCCACCGGAGTTGGCGGATGGTTCAACATTTTCCAGGCAGGATAAAAGGCAGTAAAATGGATAGGTACATCAACGCCTAAATTTTTTATTATCCAGTCAATTTCTCCTTTTAGCTCTTCATCTGAATCGTTCAAACCGGTAATTAATAATGTAGTGATTTCAAGCCAAACCTTGGTTTCATGTTTGACATAAATAAGCGTATCCAATACTGGTTTTAAAGTTGCCCCGGTTATGTTTTTATAAAATTTTTCAGAAAATCCTTTTAAGTCAACGTTTGTTGCATCCATAGCTCCAAAAAATTCTTTTCTTGGTTCCTCGCAAATATAGCCATTGGTCACAGCTACTGTTTTAATATTTCGTTTATGGCACTCCCTGGCCGCTTCCACTGCATATTCCATGAATATAATTGGCTCGTTATAGGTAAATGCAACGCTTTGCGCACCTAATTCCACGGCCCTTTCAGCTATCGAAACAGGAGTTGCACAATTAGAAAGAATGTTATCTTCCCGAGCTTTGCTTATATCCCAGTTCTGACAAAATTTACAAGAAAGATTACATCCGGCAGTGCCAAAAGACAAAATTGGAGAACCTGGTAAAAAATGATTTAATGGTTTTTTTTCAACCGGATCCATACAAAAACCACTAGATCGGCCAAACGTCGTTAAAACCAGCTGGTCTTTAATGCGCATTCTGCCAAAACAGATTCCTCTTTGCCCTTCTTGTAGTTTACAAGCTTGAGGACAAAGATCACATTGAATGCGGCCGTTGGGTAAAAAATGCCAATATTTGGCAGGATAATTCTGTGTTATAATATCCATAGATCATCTCATCCCTATTTTTATCGAATAACTAACACTTACTGTAAGGTTATCACGAGGATTAACTTATGGCAACAATTCGCCCAACCGCGGTAGCAGGAATGTTTTATCCCGAAAATCCTGAATCTCTAAAAAACATGATCAAAAAGTTTTTAGATGAAGCTCACGTTTATGCCAATTTACCACTTCCCAAAGGTATTATCGCGCCGCATGCCGGATACGTTTATTCTGGAAGTGTAGCAGCATCTGCCTACGCATGTTTAAAAAATGCACAAAAACTAATAAAAAATGTAGTCTTACTCGCCCCTGCTCATCACTATCCTATGCACGGAATTGCTACGACCGCGGCTAATTTACATGCTACTCCTTTGGGTAATATATTAATTGATCAAATAAAAATAGAGCAGCTGACTTCTGCAGAAAAAGCACTAGTCACCATTTGTGAAGATGCATTTACCTATGAGCACGCAATTGAAGTTCACTTACCATTTTTGCAAATGACCCTGGCTAATGATTTTTCTATAATTCCGCTAATTGTAGGCAGCGCATCTATTCAGGCAGTTGAAGACGTGTTGGAAAAACTTTGGAATGGTCCGGAAACGCTTATAATTATAAGTTCTGATTTAAGCCATTATTCCGAATATGAAACCGCACTAAAATTAGACAAAAAAACTGCTGAACTTATTACCTCATTTGCTGCAAAAACCATTTCACCAGAAAATGCATGTGGCGCGTATCCAATGAGGGGATTTCTCTCTCTGGCACATAAGAAAAATTTAACAGCTAAAATAATAGATATGCGCAACTCAGGTGATACAGCGGGAGATAAAAATCGTGTTGTAGGTTATGGAGCCTTTCACTTTTATGAAAAAAAATAATTATTCGGAAGAAGAAAAACATATTTTATTAGATGCCGTAACTGTTTCTATCAAATATGGTCTGGAAAATGGCCGTATAATGCCGGTAAATGCCGCTCTATATCCAAAAAAATTACAAGAACAAAGAGCTTGTTTTATTACTTTAGAAACAAATGGCAAATTGCGAGGTTGCATTGGTTCTTTAAAGCCGCAAAGGCCTCTAATTGAAGACGTTGTTTACAACGCTTATTGTGCAGCATTTTGCGACCCAAGATTTATGCCGCTAACAAAAAAAGAATTCTCGCAACTAACAAAACATATCTATGTTTTAAGCCCTTCTGAGCCAATCACTTTTTCTTCTGAACAGGATTTACTGAAACAAATAAGGCCAAATATAGATGGATTAATATTATCTGACCAAGGATGCCGTGGAACTTTTTTGCCATCCGTTTGGCAAAATTTACCTAACCCGAAAGATTTTTTAGATAACTTAAAAACGAAAGCTGGATTGCCTGAAGATTATTGGTCAGACACAATTAAAGTCGAACGTTATACTGTTGAGACAATCGAGTAAAATGACAAATGGAGCGAAAGTATGAACTATAAGGAAAAATCGCAACATTCTGCAGATAAACATAGTTCAGGTAATGAAAAAATGATGAGCCATGATCATCATGGTCATGTAATGAATGGCACAACAGCACATCATGAACATCAAATGCATCATGAACATCAAATGCATCANNATCATGAACATCAAATGCATCAAGGTCATCACGAGATGATGATTAGAAATTTCAAAAAACGCTTTTGGATATCATTGATTCTCACCTTTCCTGTCTTAGTTTTTTCACCTATGATCCAAATGTTTTTTCATTTTAGTCTCATTTTGCCATATAACTCCTATATTTTGTTTCTGCTATCTAGCATAGTGTTTTTTTACGGCGGTTGGCCATTTATTTCTGGCCTTTGGGAGGAATGCAAGTCAAAAAACCCGGGAATGATGACCTTAATTGGCATTGCAATAATTACTGCTTATATATATAGCGCAGCTATAGTTTTTGGTTTGGCAGGTAATGAATTTTTCTGGGAATTGGTTACCTTAATCGATATCATGCTATTGGGCCATTGGATTGAGATGAAATCCGTTTTAGGCGCTTCTCGAGCTTTGCAATTTTTAGTAAAGCTGTTACCCCAAAATGCGCATCTTATTAAAGATGATTCTATTGTTGAAGTTAAGCTTGAAGATATCAAAGTCAAAGATATTGTACTGGTTAAACCAGGTGAAAAAATTCCTGCTGATGGCGAAATAATCGAAGGGTTAAGTTATCTTAATGAATCTCTGCTAACTGGAGAATCAAAANNGAAAAGTAGAAATTCAACACACTGGCATCGACCTGTATTTATCTAAGGTTATTAAATTAGTGCAAGAGGCACAACAAACGAAATCAAAAACGCAAACCCTTGCAGACAAAGCCGCAAAATGGCTTACATTTATTGCAATTGGCGTTGGACTGATAACTTTCACCGTCTGGTTTTCATTTAGTAAAGACATCACATTCGCATTAGAACGCCTGGTTACTGTTATGGTAATTTCCTGCCCTCATGCTTTGGGATTAGCCGTGCCTTTAGTTGCCGCCATATCAACAACTCTTTGCGCCCAACATGGATTGTTAATTCGCAATCGTACGGCTTTTGAAAATGCCAGAAAAATTACTATTCTTGTATTTGATAAAACAGGAACTCTTACTGAAGGAACTTTTTCAGTAGTAAATTGCAAAACTTTAAACCCATCTTATTCAGACGATGACATACTCAAAATTGCAGCAAGCGTTGAACAAAATTCCGGACATCCTTTGTCTGCCGGGATTGTAAAATTAGCTAAAGAAAAAAATATTGCGCTAATGCCCATTAAAAATTTTCAGGCAATTCCTGGCCATGGAGTAACAGCACAACTTGAAGGCAAAAATATTAAAATAGTAAACCCAAAATATTTGGTTGAAAACAAAGTTGCAGTGCCAAAAAATATTTTTGAAAATATAACCGCCACGATTGTACTAATTCTTATCGATGATGAACTAACAGGCTTCATTGCCTTAGGAGATAAAATCCGTGAGGCAAGTTTTAATGCAATAAAAACATTTAAGAAAAATAACATCAAAACATTAATGCTGACTGGTGATAATCAAATAGTCGCTGAGGCTGTTACAAAAGAATTAGGTATTGATGATTTTCGCGCAGAAATTTTGCCTCACCAAAAGCTGGACATTATCAAAGAATTACAAAATAAAAAAGAATTTGTTGCTATGACTGGAGATGGCGTCAATGATGCCCCTGCTCTTGCGCAAGCAGATGTTGGCATTGCTATTGGATCGGGAACTGACGTTGCTGCCGAAACTGCGGATATTATTTTAGTTAGAAGCAATCCGGCCGATATTGCCTCCTTAATCGTGTTTGGTAAAGCAACTTACAGAAAAATGTTGCAAAATCTGTTGTGGGCAACCGGCTATAACGTTTTTGCAATACCGTTGGCCGCTGGAGTTCTATATCATTATGGAATTATTTTAAGTCCAGCAATCGGCGCAGTTTTAATGAGTTTGAGCACAATAATTGTCGCTTTTAATGCACAATTATTGAAAAGAAGTATTGTCGTCAGCAAATAGCCAGGAACTTTTTGTGAATTAATCACAAATGATAAGAAAAAGCATTAATGGAATGGTTCCTGCCAA
>PLMI01000040.1 GCA_003142435.1 Coxiellaceae bacterium
CGCCATTCAAATTTTGCTCCAAGCAAAATTTGTACGCTAGGCGGCGAGGAGAGAGCGACAGGAGTGTATATTTACATACATGACTGTCGCGAACGACGAAGCCAACAACGCGTAAAACCAAAATGCGAAGGGTATATTAATCGTACATTAGCTCATCTAATGATACGCTGTCTTTCGAAGGAGCCGCTTTGACCAATTCATTTAATACGTCGCAAATACAAAGAAGGCGCAAAATATTTGGAGTTATGTCATCAAATTGAACTTTAACGCCAATCAAAGATTTTTCAGCTTCCGGAAAAATAGCGCCAATTCCGTATCCTAAACATAATGAACAAAGCTGGTCAGCTCTTTTCGCAAGAGCTGGCAGTAATCCTGTGTCAGAAAAAACTTCCTCATGGCTAATGAAGTTTTCACGAAAGGTAAATTTTACATTTAAAGCTTTCGCTAAAAGGCAAAGTTTTTTATTGAGATCAGCCATAAATTTAATACGCCTAAACGAATTGATGATACGCCTTAGTTCATCCACCAAGGAATCGCAAGTTTTCTTGAACCTGCAAAAAAGCCTCTAACGATGCGCAAAAACACCTCAACACTGTAGCCGAATTTGTTAAGCGCTGTGAAAAATAAAGTTGCAGCAATGACTATATAAAAAGTCCACCAAGATATATGCAGTAAAAACAACAGCACAGGAAAAGCTGCTTTTGCGTCAATTATAAAAAAACGGGCAGGCCTTGCCGAATCGCGCCAACTGGCATTTGTGGAAGGAGGTCTTTGCATTTCTATTCATCCCTTTTTGTTAATACAACATAAGTAGTTAATTATAGCTTATGATTTTAAAAGAACCAAAAATTAATTACTACCAAATTCCATAATTAACGATCACTTTGTTGCGCTGCGCTCATTTAGTTCTGAAATTTTGGTATAATAAGATATTGACAATATATCGATGAAAGTAAAAATATTTTCTGGTATTATTATATTCTAAATTTGAAGATGACGTGGGTTGAAAATTTTAATCAGAAAATGATGGAATAATATGAAAACTAAAAGTTTTCTCTTTTTTGTCGCATTGCTATTTTTGGCTGGGTGCGGAACTAGTAGCACTACAAAAACCAGCCCTAATCGAATTTCCATTATAAACGGCGATGTGGGTGCCCGTAACGCGGAATCGCAACTTGCAGAGGCCGCAGATTCAGTAAGCAAATCATTAGAGCAATTGGCTGCAATTGAAAAAACTACTCATCCTCAAGCGAAAATGCCGCCTCCACTTGATTCGCAAATGATAGGGATGTCAACATTAGCTTCTATTGAATGGTCGGGGCCAGTTGGTCCATTGGTGGCAAAAATCGCAAGTTTATCCGGTTATAAATTACGTGTCCTTGGCAAAGCTCCAGCTATCCCGGTATTGGTTTCAATTTCCGCAAAGGATATGCCATTGTCTGATATTTTAAGAGATATTAATTTTCAATGTATGTCAAAAGCCAATATGGTAATTTATCCGGCAAGTAAGATAATAGAGCTTAGATATGCCAAAGCTTAAATATACCCTTCGCCTTTTGGTTTTAATGAAGACAAAATTATTTACTTTCACATTATTATTTTTGTTTATTTCTGGATGTTCTAGTACTAATGAACAGCCTGAAGATTTTAGCCGTGTCGCGGCTTTGAAACCATTTGCTTCTTCGACTATCAGTGATATTCGTTTAACTGCATTGAAACAAACCGCTCATAGTATTGGCGCACAAGCGGGTTTAGCCTGGCGAGCAAAGCAAATAAACAGCGTATTATTGTCACAAAAATATAAACTAAATCAAATTTTCAATTTCAATTACTTGCTTTTACCGCACAATGTTTTGCCTCCAGTTTTAACAGAAGGTCATAATCTTTTAAATTTAGCAGATAATTTTACGATTAGAATTGCTGACGTTGAATATCAAATAGTTTATCCTCCCAGATTTGTAACAGCTCCGCCAAGCTGGCGTGATTATATTTGGATGAATTACAAAAAACCGGAAATTCCTAACAGTTCTTTATTGCCGAAAACTTCAGATGAAAGTAAAGTGTGGAATCAATATGTGAAAATTGGCTGGAATGATGGTGTAGACCAGGCAAATGAAATTTTTTTGGCGAATGTGAATCGATTGAAACGAGATATCAATGGAATGATTTTATATAAAAAATTATACGCACAGAATATGGTTACGGCTCCGTATGTGGCTGAAGCGGATCTTNNGATTCCAACGACATGAAAATCAATGACAAAGTATTGCGCATAACCGCTATTTCTGAGTTGAAACCTAATAGCAAGACATGGAAGCCTGTAGTAACCAAGACGCCGGTTTCTGACAGTTACGGTGAGCCGGAGAAAAACCAGTCTATTTTAGAGGAATCTCTGCCTTCCAAGGGCAATAGGTATTAAAAATAAATATTTTTATTGATTTTTCGTAAGTANNGTAAGTATTTGATTTTACTACATTTTTTTATTACATGTTTTTTGCTTTGTACGCGACAACTTTTGAGCAAAAAACTGAATAATATGTCATCCCCGAATGATTTAGTCGAGGATCCATTATTTTTGCGCATTTCATTGTGCGTGGATTCCCGATAAAATCATTCGGGAATGACAAAAGACAGAAGACATTTACCAATTATGCAATAACGCTTTTTGAGCCATTATGATAAACGATAACGTACCAACCGTACCAGCAGAGTTTTTATTACCCAGAGAACCTTTACGCTTTGCAGCAAAAGACTTAGATTCTTTGTTGGAACATTGCACTAAGCTTAAAGCCTCCGATATTACACTCCAAAGCGCAGAGCCGGTAGTGGCTGAAGTATTTGGCCGGCTTTATAAAATCAGCAAACATAAACTTTCCACTGCTGAAGTTGGTGATATGCTTAATGCGATTTATGGCCCGAATGGAACAACACAAATTTTAAGCGGGCGGGATGTTGACACGCATTATGAATTTCGTACTATGCGCGTTGAGCGTTATCGCTATCGTGTCAATGCTACGGGTTGTTATGTTGAAGGGCAGCACGGCATTCAATTGACAATTCGCACTATTCCCTCCGATCCGCCTAAATTGGCATCATTAAATTTGCAAAAAGAAATTGTTGACGCCATTGCCCCACGAGAAGGAGTCGTTTACGTTACTGGAGCGACAGGTTCTGGTAAAACAACTCTTTTGGCCAGCATTATCCGAGATATCGCAGAAGATCCAAATTGCAATCGCAAAATATTGACATATGAAGCTCCCATTGAATTCGTATTTGATGAAATAGTTAAACCAACTGCTATCGTTAGTCAGTCGGAAATACCACGGCATTTACCTACTTTTGCTGACGGAGTTCGTAATGCGCTGCGCAGAAAACCGCGGCTTATTTTAGTAGGTGAAGCGCGAGATCCGGAAACAATAGCTGCTGTTATTGAAGCGGCTTTAACGGGCCATCCAGTTTATACCACTTTGCATACCACAGGTGTTCCGGAAACAATTCGGCGTTTGGTTGGATCTTTTCCTGCTGATGAGAGAATAGGTCGTACGATCGATATCATTGAAACATTGCGGTTGATAATTTGGCAAAAATTAGTTCCTACTGTCGATGGCAAACAAGTTGCATTGCGCGAATATCTGGTTTTCAACGAAGAAGTGCGAGACCGTTTGCTAGAATCTGATCCCAATCAAGTTACGGCAGTTACGAGAGATTTATTGAATGAAAGAGGTCAGTCTATGGTAAAAGATGCCCGTAAAAAATTTGAAGAAGGTATTATTCCCGAAAGAGAATTGAAGGTTATTTTAGCAGGACAAAAAGATAGAGAATAAAAATCTGTTTAAAATCTCTATTATAATTTATCCTCCATCCTAGCGAGATTATAAAAAGATTTTAAGGAGCTGAGTTCGACAAAAGCTTTTAATAATGTATTGAAATAAAATAAATAGCCGCGTTTTTTGCGACACAATAAAAGCTGCGAAGCAGCCTAAATTGCAATAGCCCAGGGTAANNGTTGACGTTTTATTATCTTGGATAAGCAGCGGCGTTTTAAGGCAAACCACTGAATCTTATTGTGAAGTACAAACGGCCGATAGCCCAACTGTTTTGGTAGCAAATGATGGAGCGTTAATTTCTGTTTTGCGCATTGATGGCGTCAAAGCGTTAATTGGAACAGAGGAATTCAATTATATTCAAAATGGCTTGCTTCAAGGATTACAGTCAACGATGAAGCGCAATGGCCACGCAATCCAGGTTCTATTTAATTATGACAAAAGTGAGGTAGCTGAAGATATTGCTAATATCTTTAAAAATGCGCAAGAAACAGCAAAAAGATTGTCGTTGACCTTAGATGACTTGTTTAAAGAGCGGGTAAGTTATTTAAGTGCGTATTGTGCTCATGAAGACGTTTTTATGGTTTTATGGACAAGGCCTTCCGTATTGACCGATGAGCAGCAAAAGCATGCAATGAAGGATAGAGTTAAATTTATCAAAGCGCAGAAAGTTCCGCCGTTTAGGTTTACGCAAAACATTTTAGCAGCAATTCCTGATTTGCGGGATATTCACGATTCATTTGTTCGTTCCATTGCAAATGACATGAATACTTTAGGTCTTGTTGCCGATGTACTTGAAGTTCACGAAGCGATTTACGAAATGCGCCGTACTGTTGATCCTGAGTTCACTGATAGGTCATGGAGGCCATTGCTTCCCGGAGATAAAATTACCATAAAAGAAGGCAAAAAATTATATGGCGATATTTCCGATGTTTTGTGGCCAGCTGTAGCAAGACAAATATTGCCCCGCGATGCGACGAATTTGGACTTGCGTACGGTTAAAATAGGCGATCGCATTTACTCGTGCGTTTTTATAGATTTATTTCCGAAGGAAATCCAAAGATTTATCGATTTATTAGTTCGTACATTGCCGCTCCACATTCCATGNNAGGTTGATAAATGATTCTGTTGACTTGTTAAAATACATTAACCTTCATACCGATGATGCAACGGTGCGCCTTAGAGTTGCAGCTACAACATGGGCTCCGGAGGACAATTTACGATTGCTGCGAACTCGGGCGTCACAGTTGGCAAAAGCGATTCAAGGTTGGGGTTCATGTGATGTTTCAGAAATTTCCGGAGATGCATTTGGCGGAGTTGTATCTACTATGCTTGGAGTTTCTGTTGATAGCCTCGCAACGCCTTCTGTTGCGCCGTTATCGCAAGTTTTGTATATGTTGCCTTTGTTTCGCCCGTCTTCACCATGGAAGAGGGGCGCAATACTCTTTCGTTCCATGGATGGAAAACCGTGGGCTTATCAACCCGGGTCAAGTGAGCAAACAACCTGGATTGATTTGATTTATGCGCGTCCTGGCTCAGGTAAATCAGTTTTATCTAATGCTATTAATCTGGCTTTGTGTTTATCAGATGGCATACAAAGGCTTCCGCGAATTTCTATTATTGATATCGGGCCATCAAGCAGCGGTTTAATTTCCTTAATTAAGGAAGCTTTGCCTGACGAAAAAAGATATTTGGCTTCGTATTTTAGACTACGCATGACGCCGGAATATTCAATTAATCCATTTGACACTCAGTTGGGATGTCGTTTCCCAACACCTCAAGAAAGAAGTTTTTTAGTTAACTTCGTAACTTTGCTTGCAACGCCTATCGGTGCTGATAAACCTTACGATGCCATTCCTGATATGGTTGGCATGATCGTCGACGAGCTTTACAAAAAAACAGCAGATGACGGTAATCCAAATAGATATGTTTCTAGCGTCGAGGAATTGATAGATGGCATTTTGGAAGAAATAGGTTTTGTTTCAGATCAGCACACAACGTGGTGGGAAGTTACAGATGCTTTGTTTTTAGCAGGATTTAGCCATGAAGCGCTTTTAGCGCAAAGACATGCTGTCCCGGTGCTTGCAGATGCTGCTGCAATGTGTAGAACTCCGGCTATTGAAGACTTATACGGCAAAATAATCGCACCAACAGGAGAGTCGCTGATAAACGCTTTTTCGCGAATGATATCCGGCGCCACAAGGGAATATTCAATTTTATCGCAGGCAACCAGGTTTGATTTAGGAGATGCACGTGTTGTGGCTCTTGATTTAGATGAAGTTGCGAAAAGTGGAGGGGACGCTGCTAATAGACAAACTGCTGTGATGTATATGTTGGCACGCTACGTTTTGGCCAGGCATTATTATTTTAGCGAAGAAAGTATTGGCGATATTCCTCCCGCTTATAAGTCTTACCATGAAAAAAGAATAACGGAAATAAGTGAAGATCCAAAGCGTATTGTTTTTGACGAATTTCATCGCACTTCCAAAACGAGGGCAGTGCGTGAACAAGTCATTGTTGACATGCGTGAAGGCCGCAAATGGAAAGTTCAGGTTGCTCTCCTTTCGCAATCAGTTGATGACTTTGATCCCATTATGGTGGAATTTGCAACGTCAATTTTCATTATGGATGCAGGACCAGAACAAGCCATTCGCAAAACTACAACTATTTTTGGATTATCTGAGACTGCTCAAGTGGCATTGCGTAATTACGTTCATGGGCCAAGGGAAGGAGGCGCTACATTTTTAGCACAATTTGCGACTAAATCCGGTATGAACACGCAATTACTTACTTCTACTTTAGGGCCTGTAGAATTATGGGCATTTACTACGACTGCCGAAGATGCCAATATTCGCAATCATTTATATAAAAGAATAAATCCATCAGAGGCTCGCCGGGTTTTGGCTACTATTTTCCCATCGGGGTCTGCTGTCAAACATATTGAAAGTCGTCTTTCTTTGTTGAAAGAAAAAGGGACTTTGATAGATGATGATGTTAAGACAGGAGTTATTGAACAGCTTGTCAAAGACATATTAAGCGAATACATGAAAGACCCCAATTTCAAGAAATTGCCTTAATGTAATCTCTTTCGTTAAAATCAATAATTTGCCTACCTTTACCCAGGGTTACATTCGCAAAAAACGCTCATTCACCCTGGGCTGTCATTGGGTTGACCTTTCAGGTCAGTTGGTGGAAAAATTATTTAAATAAGATAATTTTATTTATCGTGTGCTAATGTTTTTTGTATTAAAATAGCCAATATCACGAGTTTATAGTTTATAAGTTACTAAGAATTATTTTACACAAATTTTAAGGAGACGATAATGCCGATCATAAGTATTAGCTCAATAGATTATTTAATTATTGGAGCCTATGTAGCAACTACTATTTTCATTGGATACATGTTGAAAACACACATGAAAACCAGTGAAGATTTTTTTCTTTCAGGCCGTTCTCTCCCTGCCTGGATTACTGGACTTGCTTTTTTATCGGCAAACCTTGGCGCGCTTGAAATTATCGGCATGGTTGCCAACTCAGCAAAATATGGGATATTGACGGTACATATGTATTGGATTGGCGCAATACCTGCGATGATTTTCTTAGGCATTTTCATGATGCCTTTTTATTACAAAAGTAAAGTACGAAGCGTTCCTGGATATTTAAAGTTGCGATACAATGAAGCCACACGAAGCTTAAATGCTGTCTCCTTTGCAATTATGACGCTACTTATGAGCGGTATCAGCATGTATGCTATGGCTTTGCTTTTTAAAATGCTCTTGGGATGGTCATTAACTTCCAGCATTTTACTGTCAGCAGGTGTAGTTTTTGTTTATATATTTTGGGGCGGTTTGACTTCATCGATCTACAACGAAGTCATACAATTTTTTTTGATATGGCTCGGCCTTTTGCCAATTGTTTTTCTTGGGTTAAAAGATGTTGGTGGTTTTTCAGGTTTGGTTGCACGTTTGCCGGAATCTTTTTTGCATTCATGGTCAAACTTGGGATCAGCAAGCGGCAACCCAATGGGCATCGAGTGGCTTGGTGTGATTATGGGTTTGGGTTTTGTTCTTTCCTTTGGTTATTGGACCACTGATTTTTTAGTTATTCAAACAGCGCTAGCCTCTAAAAACCTTACTTCTGCACGCAGAACTCCGATAATTGCTGCATTTCCTAAAATGATGGTTCCAATTTTAGTAGTAATTCCGGGACTAGTGGCGTTGGTTGCGCTACNNTAAACAAGTGGTGGCGGGTCAAGCGGGGCCTGATTACAATTCTGCTATTTTGCTATTAATGGCAAAATATCTCCCCAATGGCGTGTTAGGTCTTGCGATAACAGGACTTCTGGCAAGTTTTATGTCTGGTATGGCAGGCAACGTGACTGCATTTAATACTGTATGGACATACGATATTTACTCCAATCATATTAAGAAAAATATGCCGGACTCACATTATTTGAAAGTGGGAAAATATACTACAATTGTTGGCGTTATTCTAAGTATCGGTACTGCATTTATAGTGCAATCTTTTCCAAATTTGATGGATTACATGCAGTTGATATTTTCTTTTTTCAATGCTCCTTTGTTTGCAACTTTCTTATTGGGCATGTTTTGGAAAAGAGCAACTCCCTGGGGCGGTTTTTTCGGATTGCTCGCATGTATTTTTGCAGCTGTATTTCATTATGCGTTGTATAAATTTGGTTTCGTCCATTACGGCAGCGATATGGGAGCTAATTTTTATCAAGCGTGGTGGGCATGGCTTACGGATTTTGTGGTCACAATCTTGGTGAGTTTAGGTACAGTAAATAAAAGTGACGAAGAATTACGCGGGTTGGTTTATGGATTGAGCGGAGAGACCGAAGCGGAAAAACCAAGGGTTATAGCCCGTCCGGAATTTTGGGGAAGCCTGGCACTTATTATAATGGTTATTTTAAACATTATATTTTGGTAATATAACCTGAATTTGATATAAGCGATTAAAAACATATTGAAATGGAATAAAAAAATAAACAGTCACGTTTTTTGTGACACAAATTGCCGACTTGTGAGAGCATAAAAATTATGGAGTTTTTTTCAAGGAAAAATGGGTTTACAACAATTGAAGTGATTATTGTTATTGTGGTTATGGTAATAATTGCTCGCGTTGCTTACATGAAGTGGATCAATAAACCATTGGTTTCTGTGGCAGCGCAGGCGGAATTATTAGCAAATGATATTCGGTATGCACAGAATTTATCCATGTCTAACGGACAACATTATCAGTTTGTTTTTAATTCGCCTTCTGCAAATAAGTATCAAATTCTTGATGGTAATTCTAATCCTGTAACTTTAGCGTCAGGTTTAACTTATAATTCTCTTTACAGCGGAATTACTTTCAGCTCTATTTCCATTACTCCATCTGCTTCGCAAATTGTTTTCGATGCTCGAGGCAGGCCTTATGCAGATGATGCAGCGACACAGCCTTTGACTGCGCAAGCAGTAATTACATTATCGTCAGGAAATATCACTAAAGCTGTTTCAGTAGATAAGGAAACGGGGAGGGTCAGCGTAACATGATACGAAAAAGAGATAAAGCTTTTAAAATTGAGAGGGGATTTAATTTAATAGAAATAGTAGTATTTATTATAGTAATGGCAATCATTGGCGTTGTTATTCTCTCTACTTTTAGTAGAGCCTTAAAGGGAGCAGGCATAATAACTCCTGAGACCATAGCAACTAAGACTGCAACAACCTGCATGGAATATTTTTTGGGACAAAGAATTGCGAAGGGCTATACTGCGTCTACTTTGAACTGCTCAGGTTTTACAACGCCCAGCTTTTGTGGCAGTTCTGGCATATCAGCGACATGCCAAAATGATATTTCTGCTTCTGGAACTTGCCAGGGGAATTGCAAAATAATAACAGTCACTGTAACTGGAACCGGGAAAGCGCAAGCGACTTTGTCAATGTTAATAGCAAATTATTAATTATACGTCTTATTAGTATTTATGATAAAAAAGCAAAAAGGATTTACTTTAGTTGAAGCTGTCATTGCTATAGTTCTTGCCGCTATCGTGATGGTAGGTGCTGCCAGGCTTTTATACTTGGGATTTAAGGCGTATAACCTTGGCCAAAATGTTGTAGATTATGATTGGCAGGCGCGGATTGCTTTGGAGCGCATGACACGTGATATTCGAGCAATTGCCTCCTCCACAAGCCTTACTTCTGCGCAGAGCCATTCTATTACTTTTACTGACACCAGCGGTTATACGATTACTTATAGCCTTTCTGGAAGTCAGTTACAGCGGGCAGCTACACCCCCTGGAGGTTCGCAAACAACTAATTACCTGGCCGATGGAATATCTAGTTTGAATTTTTCTTATTATGATACTAATGGGGTTTTGTTAAATTTTCCTGTTACACTAACGAATGTTGATTATATAGTGGTAACGTTAGTCGTGGCATATTCGAAACCTGCTTATGGTAGCTTTACGATTTCAGCGGGAGTATATCCGTGGAATATAAATAGTTAAAGGAGATTGGGCATGAATAGTTCATTGAAAAAGCAACACGGTTTTTTGATGGTGGTTGCCGTTATTCTGATTGCCATAGTTGCAGTTATTGGTTTGTTACTAGACTATATGTTTATCGGCAATATAACCGCAGTTACTACGACACTACTGTCAGATCAAGCGTTTTATATAGCGACATCCGGATTGGAGATGGCAAAGCGGGACATGCTTTCTAGAAACCAAAATTGTGCTTATGTGAATACTAACTACAATACTCCACAAGCATTATTTACTGGCCATGTTTCTTCCCCGCAAGTAATTGGTCAATTTACAGTTACTTGCACTCTACAGCCAAGTGCAGTATTAACTTCGGCGATTACAACTACTACGGCAACTTCGATTTCTATGCCGGCAGCATTAGTTTCCGTTCTACCGGCAAGCGGCGTCATATCAATAGATAATGAACTCATGATTTATTCTGATTTTGTAGGTAATCCTATGACTGTTATTCGCGGAGCTTATGGAACAACTGCAGCAATTCATTCAGCAGGAGCTATAGTGGATAAAAATGTTAACACATTAGTATCTGTTGGTGCTGTGCCCACTATTGCAGCGTCAGAAGGGATGCGCACCGTTGAGCAGCAATTGTTTTTGCTTAGAGGCAACGGTTTAGGTAACCTTCCGGGCGGAATTGCGCCGGGTATTACGATTGGAGCTGCAGCTGGAGCAAATGGTAACCCTAGTTTTTACATGCCTAGTGGAACTGTGACCATAAATAATCCATCATGTACTGCAAGTCAAGGTTGCGGTATAGCAACTCCAGGTGGCGCGGCGTTTAATGGTACTTTTAATTCTTATATTAATGGTTCTCTTGACTCTTTTTGCAGTGGTAGCTGTGATCAAAACGGACCTACAGGAAGGAATCCTGGGGACATAAATCCCGATGTTCTGACTAACTATTCTGGCACTAATGGTATTAGTACTGATCCATCCACTTTTTATAGTTATTTTTTTGATTCGCCATTGTCTACCATGATATCAGGAGCGACTTTGACAGATCCATTGACGTTATATAATAATCAGAGCCAAAGCGGGACATATTATATTAATGGCAATGTAACGACGCCTGGTGGTGTTTCTGGTTTTCAAGCTTTTACTGCGGCTACAGGTCCGTCAACCTTAATTATCAATGGTAATTTTTCTCTGCCATCTGGTACGGATAGAATAGGCAGTCCTACTGCGCCAGTTCTATTAATAGTTAACGGTAATGTTTCTTTTCAAAGTGATGTTATTGTCTATGGTTTTGTTTATGCAAATGGCACGTCTATTTTTAGTAATTCTACTACCATAAATGGAGCTGCTGCTTCGGCAGGAGCCTTAACAGCAAGTGGTAATACCGTGATTAATTTTAATAGTAATCTATTACAAACTTTAGGGTTGATGGGAAATATTGTAAAAGTTGTAAGCGCTCCGGAAGTTTTTTAGCTCATCAGCAAAGTATTCTTTGGAATATAAATAGTTAAAGGAGATTGG
The DNA here is from genome assembly GCA_003142435.1 of Coxiellaceae bacterium. Taxonomy (GTDB): domain Bacteria; phylum Pseudomonadota; class Gammaproteobacteria; order UBA9339; family UBA9339; genus FEN-1226. Next base: position 11,845 of record PLMI01000040.1, read on the forward strand.
GCATGAATAGTTCATTGAAAAAGCAACATGGTTTTTTAATGGTAGTTGCAGTCATCCTTATTGCCGTAGTGGCAGTTATTGGTTTGCTGCTTGACTATATGTTTATCGGCAATATAACTGCAGCTACTGTGACACTACAATCAGATCAAGCGTTTTATATAGCAACATCCGGCTTGGAGATGGCAAAACGTGGTATGATAAAAAATGGCAGTAGTTGTACTACTATCAATACTAATTATGGTACTCCTCAGTCATTATTTACCGGTCATGTGACTACTCCCAATGTATTAGGCCAATTCACGGTCAGCTGTACTGCAATGGCATCGGGAACAATGGCTTCTGCTATCAATGCTTCGCAGACGACTATTCCTTTGCCAAGCGTAGTTATTTCACAGCTATCCACTTGTGGGGCTATATCGATTGATAAAGTAGTAATTGCTTATTATGGGATTAGTGGAAATAATATAACGAGCGCAAGCCGTGGGGCTTCTGGAACGTCTGCAGCTTCACATGCAATTGGTGCATCAATTAATTTAAATGCCTACACTTTAACTTCAGTTGGCGCTATTCCCTCAATTTCTACTTCTCAAGGCAAACGAACTTTAACGCAGAATTTGTTTTTTGGATCTGGTAATATTTTTAATTTACCCGGTGGAATAGCTCCTGCTATAACTGTTGCGGGTTCTACTGTTGTATTAAGTGGAAGTTCTAACATTACTAATAATTCATGTGGTGGTATTAAGGGGTGTTCTTTTGCAACGACAGGTGGAATTAGTTTCAGTGGATCTTTAACTACAAACGATGGTACTTCATGTCCTCTTGGTTCAGGGACATGTCACTATGGTTCCGATGTTCTTCAAAATTATAATGCAGGTGCAGGCGGAATTGATCCAAATAATTTTTATAATTATTTTTTTTCTACTCCTCTTGCAACTTTAATTAGCAATGCAACGACGACTACGATGAGCGTTTTAGGTCCTAATTCAAGCGGTACATTTTATATAAACGGTAGTGTAGTGACAAGTGGTTCACAATCATATTTTACAAATACGACCTCTCCGACGACATTAATTATAAATGGATCATTAACCATAGCTGGAGGAACCAACACTACATTTGGAAATTCTAATGGTCCCGTTACCATTATTGTTCTTGGTGATATTAACGTTAGTGGCGCTAACAATTTAACTGGTTTTTTATATACTAACGGACAGTACATTGCTAGTGGAACTCAAACCATAGATGGTGCATTAGCTGCAAAGGGGAATTACATTCTTTCAGGGACTTCTAACATAACTTTTGACTCAGGGATATTAAGCCAATTAGGATTCGGAGGTGGTAATCCATATTCCTCGAGTACACCCGAAGTTTTTTAGCTTATCAGCAAAGTATTTTTTACATTAGTCTTCTTTCAAAACTCTACTTTTTTTGGAAATTTGTGCGTTGGTTCGGTACTCGAATCCTTATGCACTAGTGTGTACATTCCGGTTCTCCGTTCCGATCCGCCTTCAAATTTCTCAAAACAAGCGAGTCTTGAAAGAAGTCTATTACATTTTAGAACATTGTGCCGCTAGTTAGTTATTGTTTTAGCAAATGAGATTTACGATAAAAGGATATGTGAAAATTGCTGCAATTCCCGCGAGGAAACCAAATATATGACCTTCCCAAGAGATTCCTTTGCCTCCAGGAATCAGCAATAGAATTAAACCGCTAAAATAATAAACGCAGAGAATAGCAAGGATTAATGCAGTGGTATTGAATTGATAATATGCGTTGGCTAATAAAAAACCAAAATAACCCATAATAACGCCGCTTGCGCCTATGTGAATGCCACGCTTGGCGAACAGCCAGACCGCTAAATTGCCGAGAATTATTATAATGAGTGTTATGATATAAAAAGAGGTTTCTCCTTTTAACAAAACGAGATTTGCTAAGACAAATAGCGGCACTGAATTTAAAAGTAAGTGGCTGAAATCTCCATGTATGAAGGGTGAACAAATTATCCCTATTAAACCTCTGATGCGCCGCGGATAAATGCCTAAAACATTTAATTTATAATGCGTGCTAAAGTTGATTAACTGAATTATCCAAAGGAGAGCAATAAATTTAAGAACAAAAAAACTGTTATGTTTTATTGCAAGGACGATACTTTCAAATGATTGAGATAACTGTTCCATTTATTTTAACCTGAATTCGACATAATAATTAGTTAACATATTGAAATAATGGCGAAAAACAAAAAATACTTTTAGGTAGCGGTAGCCGCAAGCTTTAGCTTGCGTATATACAAAAATGCCAATCGTTAATCAAGCGCAAGCTAAAGCTTGCGGCTACCGTATTTTTCTAAAATAATTACATATTTCAATATATTTCTTACACCGAATTCAGGTTATTTATGAGCTGATGCCGTTTATTTCATCTTGTACGATTTTGTATTGAATAACAATAAAATCGCCATCTTTTTGCCCATAGGCCGAAGCTAATTTATTAAGTTTTTTGTTTGCATCTTCCAGATTGTCGTAATTGCCATACACTAGTTTATATACTTCATCACCATTGTCATTTATAGTGGAATAGTAATAAGCCTGATTTTCTAATCCATTTCTTTTGATAAATTGCAAAATGTTTTTTACATTGTTTTTAGTAAGCAACAAAATAGTGTAGTGGTTTTTATTTATTCCGAGCAAATATTTTTCTGAAGCAGTATATTTTTGTGCATTTCCTTTTTCGTTATTAATAATAGTGTTCGCGGAAGTTGTTGGGGTAGTTACAGTTTTATTTTCTTTATTATTGTCTTCAGGTTGATTGGCGCTATCATTTGTTGGCATCGCAGCAGGAATAGCAGTTGGTTTTGTTTTAATTATGGATGTTTTGTAGATATCCGACTCCAAACTTACATTGAGTTTGCGCAGCCATTTATTTATCAGCGTTAAATCATGCGAGTTTAAAGTTCCTGCCAATTGTTTTAAGTTTACTGTCTCTATAATGTATGAATATTGGTCTTGATAGTAAATTGCCTCAGCATCGTAAAGGTCTGTTTCCGCTTGCAACACGTCAACCATGGTTCTAAGTCCAGCCTCATAAGAAAGAACAGTGGAACGTAATTTACTTTGCTTGGAAACGATTTCCTGCCGATCGGCAATTATTTTGCTGATTCCAGAAATAACGCCATAATAAGATTGGCGCGTATTGCTTACAACGCTTCGGTGCGTTTGTTCTTGAGTGTGCAATGCGTTTTGATATTGATATCTCGCCTGATTTGTTTCCGCGCTTACTTGTCCGCCTTGGAATATAGGCACGTCTAAGGTAACTCCGGCCTGCAAAGTTTTATCTTTGTTAAATGTTTCAGTGCCAGATTCAGCGCCTGAATTGCTATTATACCCATAAGTATAACTGCCATTTGCGCTTAATGTTGGTAAGTGCCCTGAAAATTTAGTAGAAATGTTTTGGCGAGCCGCTAATGTTGTAAACATCGCAGCAATCAAAGTATTGTTTTGGCGTTCGGCTGTTATCACCCACCTGTCTATATTTTGTGGCTGCGGTGAAACCAACGGAACCTCGGGACCAATGCCGTCTAATTGTTGATATTTTATGGCAGTTATTTCCCTTAGCTGTTCTTTTGCATCTTCCAGGTCTTTTTTCGCGGAAATTTCATCAGCAACTACTGTATCATACGAAGCTTGTGCGTCATTTAAGTCAGTGATTGGAATTAAACCTACGTCATATTTTTGTTGTGTTTGGCGCAATTGTTCCGCAATTGATTTCTTTTTTTCTTGCGTAACGCGCAGGATATCTTTTTTCAAAAGAACATTAAAATAATTGTTAGCAACTCGAAACATCAAGTTTTGGGCTGCAGCTGCAAAGGTAGCTTCCTCAGATTGAGCGAGAGATTTAGCGTTACTCAAGCTGGTCATATTGCCGTAATTGAAGAGAGACTGAGTTAACGTCAAAGAATAGTTGGAGTTGTTATTATAAAAATTCCCATTGCCGCCTAAAACAGCGTTTTCTGTAACCTTGTTATAGCTTCGGCCGAGACCTCCTGTTGCGCTTATTTGCGGCAGTAAAAAAGATCTTGCAATTGGTATCCCTTCTTTTGTGGCAAGCCATTCTGCGCGCGCAGCTTTAAATTGCGGATCGCTTTCTAAAGCTTTTGTGTAAACATCCATTAAATTAGTTGCCAAAACCGAATTGCAAAAAAAAGCAGTCATTAAAAAACTTATAATGATGCAAAAAAATTTTCTCATAAATTTCAAAGTCCTTTATTTAAAATTGGCGCAAATTAATTTTAACATTCTAATCCATTTACCATAAAGTTTCCAACTGATTGAAGCAATGGGAATAAATACCTCGATTTTTTGAGTATTTTTGTAAGTATTTGATTATACTGAAGTTTTTTATTACATGTTTTTGCCCCCAGTTTGCCCCCAGTTTTGTTGAATAAATATGTTTAGTGTGTAAAAATCTATCGTGTGTTATAAAAATTTTGCAATAAAAAATTACAAAGGAAAATTTAAAAAAATTTATGAACAATAAAGCAATAAAAGTAGTTGCATTCAATGGCAGTCCAAGGACAAATGGCAATACTGCAGAACTTATCAAAATTGTTTTTGGCGAATTAGAAAAAGAGAACATTGAAACTAAATTAATTCACTTGGCAAATGCTAAACCTTTATCTGGCTGTATCGCATGTTACAAATGTTTCGAAACAAAAAATAAGCATTGCGCTTTAACTCAAGATAAAATCAACGAATACATAGATGAAATGTTAGCAGCCGATGCAATTATCTTAGCATCGCCTACTTACGTTGCCGACATGTCTGCTAATTTAAAAGCGTTAATTGAGCGAGCAGCTTTAGTCGCAAAAGCAAATGGCGACATGTTGCAACGTAAAGTTGGAGCTGCCGTTGTTGCAGTCCGAAGAGGGGGAGCCGCTCATGTCTTTAGCTCCATAAATTATTTTTTCTTAATTTCACAAATGATTATTCCAGGTTCCAGTTACTGGAATTTTGGCTTTGGATTAAAACCAGGCGATGTTTTGCACGATGAAGAAGGAGTGAAAACAATGGTGGATTTGGGAAAGAATATGGCATTTTTGCTTAAGAAAATGAAGAGTTAAATTTGCATAGATAGAAGGTTAATTGTATGAGCATGTCGTCGGTAGAAAAAAGTTTAGAAATTATAAAACGCGGGTCAGTGGAGATTTTATCTGAACCTGAACTTTTGTCTTTATTGCAATCAAAGAAAAAACTAAAAATAAAAGCCGGCTTTGATCCAACAGCTCCGGATTTGCATTTAGGCCATACAGTTTTGATAAATAAAATGCGCCAATTTCAGGATTTGGGGCATGAAGTTATTTTTATAATTGGTGATTTTACGGCGATGATAGGAGATCCGTCCGGTCGCAATGTTACCCGCCCGCCGTTAAGCAAAGAAGAAGTTTTGCAAAATGCCAAAACATACCAGGAGCAAATTTTTAAAATACTCGATCCCGAAAAAACCAAAATAGTGTTTAACTCTGATTGGCTGGCAAAACTTAGTTCTTCAGATGTGATCAAGCTTGCTGCTACTTATACGGTTGCGCGAATGCTTGAGCGGGATGATTTTCATAATCGGTTTCAAGCTAACAAACCAATTTCAATTCATGAATTTATGTATCCGTTGTTGCAGGGATATGATTCTGTAGTCATTGAGGCTGATATTGAACTTGGCGGTAATGATCAAAAGTTTAATTTGCTCATGGGCCGTGAACTGCAAAAACATTTCGGGAAGAAACCGCAAGTTGTTCTAACGATGCCTTTATTAGAAGGATTAGACGGCGTACAAAAAATGTCAAAATCATTGGGAAATTATGTTGGCATTAGCGAATCTCCAGATGAAATTTTTGGCAAATTGATGTCAGTTTCTGATGATTTAATGTGGCGTTATTTCGAATTGTTAAGTTTTCGTTCTCTTGATGAAATTAGCGGCTTGTATAAAGATGTTAAAAATGGAGCGAATCCGCGGGATATAAAAATAAAATTAGCTATGGAAATCGTAGCAAGATTTCATGGCGAACAAGCTGCTTTGAAAGCATGCGATAATTTTNNAATTTTGTTGCCCGTTTTCGCAATAATGAAATGCCGGAAAATATAGAGCAATTTGAAATTAAGGCAGAAAGTCAAAAAGGCATTCTGTTGGCAAATCTTTTAAAACAAACCGGATTAGCCGCGAGTACTTCTGATGCTTACAGAATGTTAGAGCAGGGTGCTGTTAAAAAAAACGGTGAAAAGATAGAATTTTCCCGAATTGATGCGAAAAATAGCTATGTCGCTATTGGTTCTTCAGATGTTTACCAGGTTGGAAAAAGAAAGTTCGCAAAAATCACAGTCGTATGACGAGGCTGGATTTCGTTTAACTTATATTCAAAAAAGATTACGCGAAGCGATGACCTCCAGCTGACCTGAAAGGTCAACNNGCAAACTCCTGATTTTAACGAAAGACGATGGTGAATGTTTCACTAAACTTGAGAAAAATTAATTTCCACCATTATAGACAGTGCGAGTAATCGCGAAATGTGTTTTTTTGGGTTATAAGAAATATTTTGTTATGTATAATTGTCTCACCTTTTCGATCATATTTTTTGATAAAAAAATGTTTCGAAAAAAAATTTAAAAAAGGTATTGACAAAGGTATAAGCCTGAGTAAAATGACAACCTCTGCTGCGATATCTGCAGTAACGATCTTTAACAAATCAGAAAGAAACAATTTGTGTGGGCACTTACTAAACGATAGTTATTTCTAAACATTAAATTATCGATGTAAGTGTCTCGAAAATTCTTTTACGAATGTACTAAAATTAACGATAGCTTATATCGAGCCAAAACAAATATCAGATTGGTTTTTTCAATTTGATAGATCAAGCTTTAAAAATTGAAGAGTTTGATCCTGGCNNCATGCAAGTCGAACGCGAAAGAGGGGCAACTCTCGAGTAGAGTGGCGGACGGGTGAGTAATACGTAGGAATCTTCCTTAAAGTGGGGGATAACCACGCGAAAGCGTGGCTAATACCGCATAATTTCTGAGGAAAAAAGAGGGGGACCTTTCGGGGCCTTTCGCTTTAAGATGAGCCTACGCCGGATTAGCTAGTTGGTAGGGT